>CAZRHL010000078.1:0-8227 GCA_964600005.1 uncultured Demequinaceae bacterium | reverse complement strand
TCATCTCGTCAGAGTGGGAGTACGCGAAGGCGCTTCAGCTCCTCGAAGAAGACCCCGAGATCTACGAGCGGATGGACCACTGGGTTGAGGCCGCGGACTGGATCATCTGGCAGCTGTGCGGAGAGTATGTGCGCAATGCCTGCACCGCCGGGTACAAGGGCATTCTGCAGGATGACGCATACCCGAGCGAGGACTTCGAGGCGGCTCTCAACCCGGCATTCAAGGGCTTTGCCGCCACCAAGCTCGCTCACCGCATCGGCCAACTGGGCGAGCGTGCGGGTGGGCTCACCGCACAGGCCGCCGAGTGGACGGGCCTGCCCGAAGGCATTGCCGTGGCAGTTGGCAACGTGGACGCGCATGTGACCGCACCTGCTGCAAAGGCAACCGCGCCCGGGCAGCTGCTGGCGATCATGGGCACCTCGACCTGTCACGTGATGAACGGCGACCACCTTGCCGAGGTGCCGGGCATGTGCGGTGTGGTCGACGGCGGCATCATGGCCGGCTACTACGGCTACGAGGCCGGCCAGTCCGGCGTCGGCGACATCTTTGCCTGGTACGTGAAGAACCAGGTGCCGGGCCGCTACTTCGACGAGGCGCAGAAGGCGGGACTGAGCGTTCACCAGTACCTGACGAACCTCGCCTTCGAGGAGCCGGTGGGCGCGCACGGCCTCATCGCTCTCGATTGGCACAACGGCAACCGGTCGGTGCTCGTCGACACGAACCTCTCAGGCGTCATCGTCGGCCAGACCCTCGCCACACGTGCCGAGCAGGGCTACCGCGCCCTCCTCGAGTCGACGGCCTTTGGCACCCGCGTCATCGTCGAGACCTTCAACAAGTCGGGCGTCCCTGTCACCGAGTTCGTCGTGGCGGGCGGCCTGCTGAAGAACCCCCAGCTGATGCAGATGTACGCCGATGTGCTGCGCCTTCCCCTCAGCACGATCGCATCGGAACAGGGCCCGGCACTTGGCAGCGCGATCCACGCTGCCGTCGCCGCCGGTGCCTACGAGTCGGTGGCCGAGGCGGGCGAGGCGATGGGTCGCGTGGAGCGCGGCAAGTACCAGCCGAACCCCGAGGCGGCCGACGCATATGACGCGTTGTTCGCCGAATACCAGGCGTTGCATGACTACTTCGGTCGTGGCGCAAACGACGTGATGAAGCGCCTCAAGGCGATCAAGCGAGAAGCGGTGGTTGAGCGTGTTCAGTCCTGAGATCGAGGCCGCGATCGCGGCAACCCGCCAGCAGGTGAGTGACCTTCACCAGGAGCTCGTCAAGTACGACCTCGTCGTGTGGACCGGTGGCAATGTCTCCGGTCGCGTCCCAGGTGCGGACCTCTTTGTCATCAAGCCCTCGGGTGTCATGTACGAGGACCTCACGCCGGAGAACATGATCGTCTGCACCCTCGACGGCGAGAAGGTGCCCGGACTGCCCGGCTCGGAGCGCAACCCGTCGTCGGACACCGCAACCCACGCGTACGTGTACCGCCACATGCCCCACGTGGGCGGCGTCGTCCACACCCACTCTCGATACGCCGCCGCATGGGCCGCCCGTGCGGAGCCGATCCCGTGCGTGCTCACCGCAATGGCTGATGAGTTCGGTGGCCCGATCCCGATCGGCCCCTTCGCCACCATCGGCGACGAGGCGATCGGCCGGGGCATCGTCGAGACGCTCACGGGCCACCGCTCCCGCGCGGTCCTCATGCAGAACCACGGGCCCTTCACCATCGGCAAGGACGCAAAGGACGCCGTCAAGGCGGCCGTCATGTGTGAAGACGTCGCCTATGCAGTCCACATCGCCCGCCAGGGCGGCGAACTCGTCCCCATCCCGCAAGAGGCGATCGACGCGCTGTTCGACCGCTACCAGAACGTCTACGGACAGCCTTCGAAGGAGAAGTGACTCATGACCTCACGCAGCGTGCTCCCTGACCTCGATGCCCTCGAGGTGTGGTTCGCCACCGGCAGCCAGGAGCTGTACGGCCCCGAGACTCTCGCCCAGGTGGCGACGCAGTCTCAGGGAGTTGTCGACATCCTCAACTCCTCCGGCGACATCCCGGTCAAGATCGTGTGGAAGCCGGTGCTGACGAGCTCGGACGCGATTCGCCGACTCTTCCTTGAAGCGAACGCTGACGACAAGGTGCTCGGCGTGGTCGCCTGGATGCACACCTTCAGCCCGTCCAAGATGTGGATCGCGGGCCTCAACGTGGTCGCAAAGCCGCTGCTCCACCTCCACACGCAGGCGAACATGGAGCTGCCGTGGGGCAGCATCGACTTCGACTTCATGAACCTCAACCAGGCCGCTCACGGTGACCGTGAGCACGCCTACATCGAGTCCCGCATGGGCATCCCGCGCACCACGGTGGTGGGTCACGTGAGCGACCAGGCCACGCGTGACGGCATCGAGGTATGGACCCGCGCGGCGCTCGGCCGCTGGGCAACACAGAACATGAAGCTCGCCCGCTTTGGCGACAACATGCGGTACGTCGCCGTCACCGAAGGTGACAAGACGGAAGCGGAGATCAAGTTGGGGGTCCAGGTCAACACCTGGGGGGTCAACGAGCTTGCCGACGCGGTGCACGCCGTGCCCGAATCGGCGATCGACGACCTCATCACCGAGTACCTCGATCTGTATGAGGTGGCGGATGTGCTCAAGCCGGGCGCAGACCGTCACGACTCGCTGCGCTACGGCGCGCGCATTGAAGCCGGCCTGCGTTCCTTCCTTGAGGCAGGCGGCTTCACTGCGTTCACCACGAGCTTCGAGGACCTCGGTGAGCTTCGTCAGCTGCCTGGCCTGGGTGTGCAGCGCCTCATGGCCGACGGCTACGGCTTTGGCGCCGAAGGTGACTGGAAGACGGCCGTGCTCGTGCGCGCCGCCGCCGTCAGGGGCGTCGGCCGCTCTGGTGGCGCGAGCCTCATGGAGGACTACACGTACCACCTGGAGCCGGGCAAGGAGCTGATCCTCGGAGCCCACATGCTCGAGGTGAACCCGGCACTGTCGAGCGGCCCTGTGCGCCTCGAGATCGCACCGCTGGGCATCGGAGGCAAGGAGGACCCGGTGCGTCTGGTCTTCACGGCCGACGCTGGCCCGGCCGTGGTGGTCGCGATGTCCGATGTGCGCGAGCGCTTCCGGCTTCTCGCCAATGTGGTGGACCGCGTGCCGTTGCCCGAACCGATGCCTAAGCTGCCGGTCGGCCACGCCGTATGGAAGCCGCGCCCCGACTTCCGCACCTCGACCACGTGCTGGCTGACGGCAGGCGCCGCACACCACACGGTGATGTCGAGCCAGGTGGGCATCGCAGAGTTCCGCGAGTTCGCCCGCATGAGCGAGGTGGAATTGCTCACCATCGACGAGAACACGACGATCGAGTCCTTTGAACGTGAGGTAAGGGCTAACGCCGCGTACTACCGGCTCAACCAGCCGCTCTAGTCCGCACTGGGTCTCACGCCCAGACCCCTGTCGGGGTCCCGTTCCGCCGGGTCCCACTGACACGAGACGTCGCCACGTCGCCCCTGGTTCCAGGCGATCGGCAGACGAAGTCAGTGGGTCCCGGCGGACCCGACGGTGAGGTGTGCTTAGGATGGACGACGCCGGAAAATCCGGTTCTTTGGCGTGCCTTGGAGGCATTGTGACCCGTCCATTCGCACCCCTTCTCGAGGTGGTGCCGACATCCCCTGTCACTGACGGTGAGCACGTCGTTGCACCGATTGCCGGTGCGGCCGCCCTCCTCGCAGCGAACTCCTCGGACGCTCCAACGGTGGTCATCACCGCGACGGGAAACGACGCCGCCGCCTTTGTTGCGGAGCTCGGTGCATACGTCGACCCCCAGACGATTGCCCTGTTTCCCAGCTGGGAGACGTTGCCGCATGAGCGCCTCAGTCCGCGCGCGGACACCGTCGCAACGCGCCTGGCCACCTTGCGCCGCCTCGCACGGCCGGAGGAGGCCGCGACAGAGACCGGCCTGCCTGCGCCGCGCTTTGTGGTGGCATCGCTCCGTGCCGCCTTGCAGCCCCTTGCGCCTGGTCTCGATGGGCTCGAGCCGGTGCGGGTGCTCCCCGGTGAGCGCGTCGATCTCACTGACCTCACGGCGCGCCTCGCCGCCGCCGCCTACACCCGCGTCGACATGGTGGAAAAGCGCGGCGAGTTCGCCGTGCGCGGCGGCATCGTCGACGTCTTCGCACCCACTGACCCGCACCCGGTACGTATCGAGTTCTTTGGCGATGAAGTGGAGTCGCTGCGGCAGTTCTCCGTTGCGGACCAGCGTTCGCTCAGCGAGGTGGATCGGCTGTGGGCGCCACCGTGCCGCGAGTTCGTCCTCACCGACGACGTTCGCAAGCGCGCTGCTTCACTCCAGAACACTCTTCCGAATGCAGGCGACATGCTCGCACGCATCGCGGCGGGGCAGGCTGTTGAGGGCATGGAGAGCCTCATGCCCGCGCTTGTCGATCGGCTCGTTCCGTTGCCGCGCCTGCTCCCAGCGGGGTCGCTTGTGGTCGCCCTCGAGCCCGAGCGGCTCGCTCGCCGCGCCGAGGATCTCTACCGGACGGCGCAGGAGTTCCTCGCAGCCGCATGGGTGAGCGCCACCGCGGGTGCCGACGCTCCGCTCGATTTGAACCGCGTGACGGAGGCCTCGCCTGAGCGCGCCTTCGCCCATGGCGGCTTCCTTGAGATGGACGAGCTTCGCGAGGTTGCGGCCGACGCTGGCTTGGGTTGGGCGACAATCGGGCCCTTTGGACCGGCCGAGTCCCGCAACGCCGGGCTGATCGACAACGAGTCCTTTGTGGGCCGCGCCGGCGCGGCCCTCACCACCGCCCGTCAACGCCTCGCCGAAGGCTGGCGCGTTGTCATCGCCGCCGCCGGTACCGGTTCCGCGCAGCGCCTTGCCGAGCAATGCCAAGAAGCGGATGTGCCAGCGCGCGTCACCGAGGTGCTGATGGACAGTGCCCCGGAGGGTGTTGTCGAAATCGTCCCCGGCGTCGCCGCTCACGGTTTCCATGTACCCGAGGCGCGCCTCCTCGTCCTCACCGAATCAGATCTCACCGGACGCGCTACTACCGTTGCCGGACCCAAGGTGAAGGTGCCGAGCCGCCGCCGCAACGTCGTCGACCCCCTGCAGCTGCGCCCCGGTGACTTTGTTGTCCACGAAAGCCACGGCGTCGGCCGCTTTGTTGAGCTGACGACGCGAACGGTGCGCGGAGTCGAACGCGAGTACCTCGTCATCGAATACGCACCGTCAAAGCGCGGAGGGCCGGCGGATCGGCTCAGCGTGCCGACCGACCAGCTCGACCTTGTGACGAAGTACGTGGGTGGGGAGACGCCCGCTGTCAACAAGATGGGCGGTTCGGACTGGGCGAAGACCAAGGGGCGCGCCCGCAAGGCGGTCAAGGAGATTGCCGCAGAGCTGATCCGGCTCTACAGCGCGCGGATGGCGTCGAAGGGGCGCGAGTTCGGGCCCGACACCCCATGGCAGCGCGAGCTTGAGGAGGCCTTCGCCTTTGTCGAGACGCCCGATCAGTTGAGCACCATTGACGAGGTGAAGGCCGACATGGAGAAGCCGGTCCCCATGGACCGTCTCATCTGCGGTGACGTGGGTTTCGGCAAGACCGAGATCGCCGTGCGTGCCGCGTTCAAAGCGGTGCAGGACGGCACCCAGGTGGCGGTGCTGTGTCCCACGACGCTGCTCGTCAAGCAGCATGTCGACACATTCTCGGAGCGCTTTGCCGCGTTCCCGGTGAAGGTCGCGGCGCTCAGCCGTTTCCAGACCGACGCTGAAGCACGTGAGGTGGTCGAAGGCCTCGCCAAAGGCGAGATCGACGTGGTGATCGGCACCCACCGGCTCATCACGGGTGCCGTGCGCTTCAAGCAGCTTGGACTCGTCATCATCGACGAGGAACAGCGCTTTGGAGTTGAGCACAAGGAGACCCTCAAGGCGTTGCGAACGGATGTGGATGTGCTCGCGATGTCCGCGACGCCCATCCCGCGCACGTTGGAGCTTGCCGTCACAGGCATCCGCGAGATGTCGACTTTGGCGACTCCGCCTGAAGAGCGCCACCCGATCCTCACCTATGTGGGCCCGCAAGAAGACGCACAGGTGGCGGCCGCGATCCGCCGCGAGCTGATGCGTGACGGGCAGGTCTTCTACATCCACAACTCCGTGAAGACGATCAACCGCGCGGCCCTGCACCTTGGTGAGCTCGTGCCTGAAGCGCGCATCGCGGTTGCGCACGGCCAGATGAGCGAGAAGCAGCTTGAGCAGGTGATTGTCGACTATTACGAGGACAGATACGACGTACTGGTGTGTACGACGATCGTCGAGACCGGCCTTGACATCACGAACGCAAACACCTTGATTGTGGAGAAGGCGAACACCTTCGGTCTCAGCCAGCTTCACCAGCTCCGTGGCCGTGTGGGCCGTGGCCGCGAGCGTGCGTACGCCTACTTCCTGTATCCACCGGACCACACCCTCACCGAGACAGCGCATGAGCGTCTGCAGACGATCGCCGCCAACACCGACCTTGGTGCCGGTATGGCAGTGGCGATGAAGGACCTCGAGATTCGCGGCGCGGGCAATCTGCTCGGCGCCGAGCAGTCTGGACACATCGAGGGCGTGGGCTTCGACCTCTACATCCGCATGGTGGGGGAGGCCGTGGCAGGCTTCCGCGGTGAGGGCGAGCAAGAGCGTGCCGCCGTCACGATCGACCTGCCGATTGAGGCGCACATCCCCACCGGGTACATCGAGCATGAGCGCTTGCGACTCGAGGCGTATCGCAAAATCGCCGACGCCGATGCCGAACAGGACTTGCAGGCCGTGGCAGACGAACTTGATGACCGCTACGGCGCGATCCCTGAGCCCGTGTCCAATCTCTTTGCGGTGGCGCGCGTACGCCTCGACCTGCGCGCGGCAGGTGTGACCGATGTGGTGTCCCAGGGCAAGTACATCCGCTTTGGACCCCTTGAGCTGCCTGACTCGGCAGCCGTCCGCATGAACCGCCTGTATCCGGGCACCGTGATCAAGCCAGCCGTACGACAAGTGCTCGTGCCAGCTCCCACCACCACCCGCATCGGCGGCACTCCCGTTGAAGGTGTTGCGCTGCTCGATTGGGTGAGGGACGTGCTCAAGTCCGCCCACGGTGCGCCGGTAGGATGACGAGCATGAAGCGCATCGTCGCCGCAGTCGTCATCGCCCTTGCAGTTGCTGGATGTGCCGTCACCGGCCAACCGGCGAACCCCGGCACCGCCGCCACCTTTGATGGCCGTACGGTCACCAATGAAGACGTGAGCCGTTGGGTGACGGCGTTCAACGAGCTCAACGTGGCCGTCGACCCCTCTGCCGTGCTGACGCTGCTGCTCCTCCAGCCCACGATCGAGCAGTCAGCATCGGATGCGGGCATCCTCTTTGTGAAGGACGACCTCACGTTCGAGGCACGCAAGTGGATTGCCTCGCAGCGCGGTGACCAGGCTGAGGTCACTGATGACATGCGTGACGCTGTGCGCCTCGTGCGCACGCTGGTGATTCTTCTGAACGGCGCTGACACCGCCGGTGGGCTTGCGGAGGCCGTTCAGAATATTGAGGCCGAGGCTGTTGTGTCACCCATGTACGGAGACTTCACGCTGAACCAGTACGTGGAGTCCCTGCAGGCGGCCTTCGCCCGTGAACAGAACGAGGCCGGACTGGGTGACGTCAGCTACCTCGTTTTCAAGGACGTCTCTGGCTTTGCACCCACGGCCGCACAGCCGTGGATGACGAGCGGAGCGTCGTCCCCTGAGCCCGCTCTCGGATAGGCCCTGTGGCCCGGCGAGGCCGTGCTCACGTCGATAGACTCACAGGGGAGTAAATCCCCATGAATGCCCGCACAAGCGGCACAACGTAAGGAGCAACATGGCCAGCATTGAGGCCGTTGGCGCCCGCGAGATTCTTGACTCGCGCGGCAACCCCACCGTCGAGGTCGAGGTCGCGCTCGAGGACGGTACGTTCGCACGCGCGGCTGTCCCGTCTGGTGCATCGACTGGCGCTTTCGAGGCCGTCGAGCGTCGTGACGGCGATAAGGGCCGTTACTTGGGCAAGGGTGTGGAGCAGGCCGTTGACGCCGTCATCGATGAGATCGCTCCCGAGGTCGTTGGCCTCGACGCCACCGAGCAGCGTCTGATCGACCAGATCATGATCGACCTGGACGGTACTGACAACAAGGGCAAGCTCGGCGCGAACGCCATCCTCGGTGTTTCCCTCGCCGTGGCC
>CAZRHL010000077.1:0-8305 GCA_964600005.1 uncultured Demequinaceae bacterium | reverse complement strand
GACACCGCCAAGGAAAAGCCCCAGGAGGGCGAGATTGTCGCGGTAGGCCCTGGTCGTGTTGACGACAATGGCAACCGCGTACCGCTCGACGTCAAGGTGGGCGACCGTGTCATGTACAGCAAGTACGGCGGCACCGAGGTCAAGTACGCGGGCGAGGAGTACCTCATCCTGTCGGTGCGTGACCTGCTTGCGGTCGTCGAATAAGACGACGCCGCTCAGTCTTCGCTGAAGCGACAGAAGGCCCCAGAGACTACGCAGTCTCTGGGGCCTTCGTGTACTCCGCGCCACGTCCGTCGGTTGCAGGGGGTTGTCGACGGGGGCTGCGGTGGTAGCCCTAGCAGGTGGTCAACTAGCCTGCTTCAGGCGCCCAGCGAGGATTGCGTGCCGCTCGTCCTCGCTGAGACCTCCCCACACGCCGAAGGGTTCGCGTGCGGCGAGAGACCGTTCCCGACAAAGCTCAAGCACGGGGCAACGCGCGCAATATTGCTTCGCGGCCTCCGCACGGCGGCGACGCGCAGCTCCGCGCTCACCTTCCGGGTGAAAAAACAGGTTGGGGTCGGCCTCGCGGCACGCCCCCTCGTATTGCCACTCCCACTGCGCCTGGGTAGGAGCGGGCAGCTGGGCAACGGTGTCCATGAATCTCCTCGCGTGTTCGGCGTCCGAACCGGCCGATGTGGCCGGGTCTTCCCCCCGTAGCCCTCACTAGCGGGATCAGCTTGCGCGCAGTCGGGTGGGTGGGACGGTCGCGTCACCCGAAAACACGCTCGCTAAATACGTTTCTACCCTTGAAATTCCGGGTTGGGAACCCCCTATTTGTGGGGGCACCGCGCTGGGGGGCAGCACAAATGCGCTATCCGATATGTCTGAAACCTCCTGCGTGCGTCTGGGGATTCACCCCCGGCCTAGAATTGGACAATGGCCGCCAGCGAGCACGACCCCTTCGGGTTCACAGGACTGACCTACGACGACGTGTTGCTCTTGCCGGGTGAGAGCGACGTCATCCCCTCTGAGGTGTCGACGCGCACGCGTCTGACGCGAGAGATCGAGATCGACATCCCGCTCCTCAGTGCCGCGATGGACACCGTCACCGAGGCACGCATGGCAATCGCGCTCGCTCGACTCGGTGGCATCGGCGTGCTGCACCGCAACCTGTCGATCGAAGACCAGGCGCAGCAGGTGGTGACGGTCAAGCGGTCCGAGTCCGGCATGATCACCGACCCTGTCACGGTGGGTCCGGATGCGACGCTTCAGGAACTCGACGCACTGTGCGCTCGCTATCGCGTTTCCGGCCTTCCTGTGGTCGATGAGGCGGGCACGCTCGTCGGCATCATCACCAACCGTGACATGCGCTTTGTGCCGCCGAGCGAGTACGCGACCAAGCTCGTTCGTGAGCAGATGACGCCGATGCCGCTCATCACTGCTCCCGAAGGCGTGTCGAACGCCGAAGCCGCTGAACTGCTCGCGAAGCATCGTGTTGAGAAGCTGCCGCTCGTCGACAAGCAGGGCAAGCTCACTGGCCTCATCACGGTCAAGGACTTCGTGAAGACCGAGAAGTATCCCCGTGCCACGAAGGACGACGAAGGGCGCCTGCGTGTTGCGGCCGCGGTCGGCTTCTACGGCGATGCCTGGGAGCGGGCGACTGCTCTTGTCGAGGCGGACGTGGACGCGCTCGTGGTCGACACCGCTCACGGACACGCCCAGGCGATGATCTCGATGATCAAGCGCATCAAGTCTGACCCTGCCACCCGTCACGTCCAGGTGATCGGCGGCAACGTCGCAACTCGTGCTGGCGCTGCCGCCCTTGTCGAGGCAGGTGCTGACGCCGTCAAGGTGGGAGTCGGCCCGGGATCGATCTGCACGACTCGTGTCGTCGCCGGCGTGGGTGTCCCGCAGGTCACGGCTGTGTACGAGGCGTCCCTCGCCGCACGCGCCGCCGGGGTGCCGATCATCGCCGACGGTGGCCTCCAGTACTCAGGTGACATCGCCAAGGCACTCGTTGCGGGAGCGTCGTCCGTCATGCTCGGTTCGCTGTTCGCCGGCTGCGCAGAGACCCCCGGTGACCTCGTCTTGGTCAACGGCAAGCAGTTCAAGTCCTACCGCGGCATGGGCTCGATGGGCGCGATGGCTTCGCGCGGGCGCGTGTCCTATTCGAAGGACCGCTATTTCCAGGCCGATGCGCCGAGCGACGATGACATCATTCCGGAAGGCATCGAGGGACGCGTCCCGTACAAGGGTCCGTTGTCCTCAGTGGTGCGCCAGCTGGTCGGTGGCCTTGGCCAGTCGATGTTCTACGTTGGCGCGCGCACCATTCCGGAGCTGCAGTCAAAGGGCCGCTTTGTGCGCATCACGCCTGCGGGACTCAAGGAATCGCATCCGCACGACGTGCAGATCACGGTTGAAGCGCCTAACTACGCGACGCGCAACTAGCGCGTCGCGACCGCGCGGTTTGCTCGCGACATTCGTTTAGGACGATGCGGCCGAGTCCGCGGGCGCCGGTGCGCTCGCAACCGGCCACTGCTGGCTCGGCAAGTCATTGACAGTGCCCTTGGACTTGAGCCATGCGGAGAAGTGCGCTGCCCACATGCGGTGTGCCTCAGCCTGCTGGTCGTGAAGGGAGTCGAGGGTGACATCGCCGATCGCGGGATACGCGGCAGCAATCGCTGCGACGAGGTCGAGCGTGGCGAGCACGTCGGCATCGGCCGCGTGAAGATCATCGGCGACCACCGGCACGGCGTACGTGTTGCACATGTCGATGAGCTTGCGCGGTCCCTTGCGGTACCGATCGAGATGACGGTCCAAGACGAGGGGGTCCACGATGGGCCTGATTGCGCCACCGAGACGCTCGCGGAGAGTCCGCAGCCCGTGCCGCTCAAGCTCGCTCTCCAAGATCGTGATGTCGTACTGGACGTTGAAGCCCACCACCGGGATGCCGTGTGCCAGAGCGTCGGCCAGAGTCGTCGCGATCTCCTCGAGTGCGACGCCGGGGACGGCGCCCTCGGCCCGTGCTTGCTCTGTGGTGATGCCGTGAACGGCCGTGGCCCGCTCGGGGATCTCGACGCCTGGGTCGATGAGCCAGGTGCGCTGGGTTGTCTTCCCGCCCTCACGCACGATGATGGCCGCCGTGACGATTCGATCAGCCCGGGGGTTCACCCCCGTGGTCTCCGTGTCGAATCCCACCATCGGTCCTTGTAGCCAACTCATGGTGTCAGCCTGTCATGAGGCACTGACGAGGGGGCGGACTACGCGCCGAGCGATAGGCTGGAGCACGTGACGAATGAGATCGAGATCGGTCGCGGCAAGCGTGGCCGCCGCGCTTTTTCCTTTGATGATGTTGCGGTGGTGCCGTCGCGGCGTACTCGCGACCCCCAGAACGTCTCCCTCGCGTGGCAGATTGACGCCTTCCGCTTTGACATTCCGGTGATCGCGGCGCCGATGGACTCGGTGATGAGCCCGCAGACGGCGATTGAGCTGGGCACGCTCGGCGGCCTGGGGGTGCTCGACCTCGAGGGTCTGTGGACTCGCTATGAGGACCCGACGTCGCTGCTTGCGGAGATCGCATCGCTTCCCACGGAGGCGACGACGGCCCGCATGCAGGAGATCTACCGCGAGCCGATCAAGGCCGAGCTGATCGCAGCGCGCCTTGGCGAGATTCGTGAGGCCGGGGTGACGGTCGCCGGAGCGTTGAGCCCGCACCGCACCCAAGAGTTGTACGAGACGGTCCTCAAGGCCGGCGTCGATCTCTTTGTCATCCGTGGCACCACGGTGTCCGCCGAGCACGTCGCCTCCGCAGACGCGGAACCTCTCAACCTCAAGAAGTTCATCTACGACCTCGACGTTCCGGTCATCGTCGGCGGCGCGTCAACGTACCAGGCCGCGCTTCACCTCATGCGGACGGGCGCGGCAGGTGTGCTCGTGGGCTTTGGCGGTGGCGCCGCACAGACCACCCGGACGACGCTCGGCATCCACGCGCCGATGGCGACGGCTGTGGCGGATGTGGCGGCGGCGCGACGCGACTACCTCGACGAGTCGGGCGGGCGCTACGTCCACGTCATCGCAGACGGCGGTCTGGGCCGCTCGGGAGACATGGTGAAGGCGATCGCTTGCGGCGCCGACGCGATGATGGTGGGCGCCGCTCTCGCCCGTGCTCAGGAGGCGCCGGGTCAGGGCTACCACTGGGGTCCCGAAGCTCACCACCCCGAGCTCCCGCGCGGCGAGCGCGTGCGGGTGGGCACGGTTGGCCCGCTCGCGGAGATCCTCTTCGGCCCCGGCACGCAGGCGGACGGTTCGACGAACCTCATGGGTGCGCTGCGTCGTTCGATGGCGACCACGGGCTACTCGGACCTCAAGGAGTTCCAGCGCGTCGACGTCGTCGTCAGCCCATATCAGGCTGGCTGACCCCGTGTGTGCGGCTGCGCGCGTCAGTGTCACCCCGTAGCTTGAGCGCGTGACGGAGCGCGAGGAATTTTGTGTGGCGGATGCCGCGGCATGGCGGCGATGGCTTGATGCGGAAGAGTCGAGCTCGGATGGGGTCTGGCTCGTCCTTGCGAAGAAGGGCACCACGACGCCCACCTCTTTGACCTACGCCGAGGCGCTCGACGAGGCGCTGTGCTCCGGCTGGATCGATGGACAGAAGCGCGCGCGGGATGCGACGACCTTCATTCAGCGCTTCACGCCCCGGCGTTCTCGGTCAATATGGTCCGCACGCAATGTCGACCACATTGCGCGGCTCGAGGCGGAGCGGCGCATGCGGCCGCGTGGCCATGCCGAGGTGGCGGCCGCGAAAGCCGACGGCCGGTGGGAGCGGGCATATCAGGGTTCGGCCGACGCTGTGGTGCCGGACGACCTTGCGGCGGCGCTCGCCGCATCGCCCGAGTCAGCGGAGCGCTTCGAGGCGCTCACACGGGCACAGCGGTACTCGATTCTCCATCCGCTCATGGTTGCGGCAACGCCCGAGACCCGTGCCCGACGCTTGCAGAAAGCACTTGAAAAACTCTCAGCGAGCGGCGAGACCTCGCATTAGCGGGTTCCTTATTGTGGGTAAACGCCTTATCCTCTTATAAGGAGCGATTGTGTGCGAGGAGGCGTCATGTGGCCGGCTGTCTCGTACGAGTCCCATTCGTGGAGCCCGAGTGGTGATGGAACCTCACGACGCTCCCGCCAGCGGCATACCGGTCCCTACGAGGCGGCGGTCGTGCCACGGATCGCTGAGGAGTCGCTCGGGCTCCCCAGCGCGGTTGCTGGCGAAGTCGAAGAGGCCGCCACGGCCCTCGCTCGGGTTGACGCGACGCTCAGCGCATCTGGATTCCACGCACTGCCAGCGGTGCTGATGCGCACCGAGTCGACGTCGTCTTCGCAGATTGAACGCCTCACAGCGTCGGCGCGATCGCTCGCGATTGCTGAGTTGGGGGAGGCGACCGGCGACAACGCGCTGAGCGTGGTCGCACATGTGCGCGCGATGCAGACGGCTCTTGGCTGGTCTCGTGCCGTCGACACCGGCGCTCTCGTCGACATCCACGATGTCCTCATCAAGCCGGATCCGGTTCACGCGTCGGGGATCCGGAAAGAACAGGTCTGGATCGGCGGCGAAGGAACGGGACCTCACCGCGCCGACTTTGTGCCACCCCATCACGCGCGCATTCCGGACGCCATGGCGGACTTGGACACGTTCATCTCCCGCGTGGACATGCCGATCATTGCCCACGTTGCAATCGCGCATGCTCAGTTCGAGACGATCCACCCGTTCACCGACGGCAACGGTCGCACCGGTCGCACGTTGATTCACATGATGCTTCGCGACGCAGGGTTGACGAGGGGGTCGACGATTCCGATCTCTGCTGGCTTGCTCCATGAGACAGATGCGTACATCGCTGCACTCATGGACTATCGACGTGGTGACGTCATCCCGATCGTTGAGCAGGTGGCGCGGGCGGCCATCTTCGCCTCCGCATTGACCGAGGATCTCAGTGATCGCGTGCAACTGCTGGAGAGCGAATGGCGGGGGCGGTTGCATGCACGCAGGGGTGCCGCCGTGTGGCGTCTCCTTGAGCTGCTGCCTGCGCGTCCTGCCGTGAACTATGAGCTCGTCATGACCGAGCTGGGGGTGACATCGCGCACGGCGTACGACGCGATTGCGGCGCTTGAAGACGCAGGGATTCTGACGTCCACCTCAGGGCACCGACGCAACCGAGTATGGGTGGCGCCCGAGGTGCTTGAGGCGCTGGACGAGTTCGCAGAACGCGCCCGGCGGAGATGACAACTCGGTGCGGCGCGTCCCTTTGTCGGTTGTCCGCACGCCAGACGAGCATTGGCGACGTGCAGTTCTACGCTGGTGATCGACAAGGAGGCGCAGCATGAACATTCGTCAGGCAGCGGTTGGGGCAGCGGCGATTGATGTCGGTGCGATTGTCGTCTTCGCGGCGATCGGCCGTGCGCGTCACGACGAGGGAGTGCTCGGGGAGTCCGGCCTTGGCCTTGCTTCCACCGTGTGGCCCTTTGTGGTCGGTGCGCTCATCGGCTGGCTGGTCATTCGCGGCTGGAAGAAGCCGTGTGCCTGGAAGCCGACGGGTCTCGTGGTGTGGGCGAGCACTCTCGCGATCGGCATGGCATTGCGCGCGGTGACCGGCCAAGGCGTGCAGGTGAGCTTCATCATCACGGCAGCCCTCATCCTTGCGGTGTTCCTCATGGGCTGGCGCCTGTGCTCTGGCTTCATCGCCTCGAGGTTGGGACTGAAGTGAGCACGCGGCCCCGATTGCGGGAATGATGTCGCCCGCCTAGTTGTTGACACGTCACCTACATGACTCTATGTTGTGTTGTTGTCGTTTCACCTAACTCGTAAGGATTCCCATGGACATCATCTTCTTGGTCGCGCGCATTCTCTTCGCGCTCCTCTTCCTCTTCTCCGCGATCGGCCACATCACGCAGTCTGAAGGCATGGCGCAGTACGCGAAGTTCAAGGGAGCCCCGGGCGGCCGCTTTGGTGTGATCCTCACTGGAATCACGATGGGTGTCGGTGCCCTGCTCGTGGCCTTCGGCGTCGTCGGTGACATCGGCGCTCTCCTCGTCGCCCTCACCCTCATTCCGATCTCGATCTTCATGCACGCCTTCTGGAAGGAAGAGGACGCTCAGGCCAAGCAGAACGACCAGATCCAGTTCAATAAGAACGTCGCTCTCATCGGTGGGGCGCTTGCGCTGTTCCTGCTCTTCGCGATCGACGGTGTCGAGCTCGGTCTCACCATCACCGACTCGGTCTTCAGCCTGTAAGGCTCAGCGGGCCTCCGTGTCCGCTTCAGCAGCCCCGTTCGCGCTCCAGTGCGGACGGGGCTCTGCTGTGTCGAGCACACGGCCGGGGCAAAGCGAAAGCCCCGGGTCGCTGCACAACCCGGGGCCTCCAGAGCAGGAAGGGAACGACACCTACTCGTTGTCACCGCCAGTGGCGGCAACGGCATCGACGGCCGCGTTCTCGACAAGACCGCGAGCATCGGGCCACACCCAGTCGCGCACCTCGGGAAGGTCCTCGCCGTGCTCCCGGGCGTAACGACGCGCCTCGAGGCGCTTGTCGAACAGCTTCTGGCGCAAGGATGCAGCCTTGCTGCCGAGACCGGGCACGCGGTCGATGACGTCCATCACCAAGTGGTACCGGTCGATGTCATTGAGCATCGCCATGTCGAACGGCGTCGTGGTGGTGCCTTCCTCCTTGTATCCGCGCACGTGGAGGTTGTCGTGTCCATTGCGGCGATACGTGAGGCGGTGAATGAGCCACGGGTAGCCGTGGTAGTTCATGATGATCGGCTTGTCCGTGGTGAACAGGTGATCGAACTCGCGATCGGACAGGCCATGCGGGTGTTCCTTCTCCGGCTGCAGACGCATGAGGTCGACCACGTTGATCATGCGAACCTTGAGGTGCGGGAGCTCCTCACGGATGATGTCGATCGCCGCGAGCACCTCGAGAGTCGGCACATCGCCGACGCCCGCGAGCACCACGTCGGGGTCTTCTCCCAGCGGCACGTTGGACGCGAAGTCCCAAATGCCGATACCCCGGGTGCAGTGGTCGATTGCCTGCTCCATCGTGAGCCAGGAGGCCTGCGGCTGCTTGCCCGCGATCACCACGTTGACGTAGTCGCGAGAGCGCAAGCAGTGGTCGTAGGTGGCGAGCAGGGTGTTCGCGTCGGCGGGCAGGTAGACCCGCACCACCTCGGCCTTCTTGTTCATCACGTGGTCGATGAAGCCCGGATCCTGGTGGGAGAAGCCGTTGTGGTCCTGGCGCCAGACGTGGCTGGAGAGCAGGTAGTTCAGTGACGCGACCGGC
>CAZRHL010000076.1:0-8306 GCA_964600005.1 uncultured Demequinaceae bacterium | reverse complement strand
AGCCGATCTGCGACATCGTCGAGGCGGCGAGCGCCTTCTTGATGTCGTCCTTGGCCGTACCGATGAGGGCACCGAGGATGAGCGTGATCGCACCGACGATCGCGACGACGAGGCGCGCATCAGGGGCACCCTCGTAGATCGCACCGGCGCGCACCACGAGGTACACACCGGCGGTCACCATCGTGGCCGCGTGGATGAGTGCCGAGACGGGTGTGGGGCCCGCCATGGCGTCGCCGAGCCAGGACTGCAGAGGGAACTGCGCCGACTTGCCGGTCGCGGCAAGGAGCAGTGCGAGACCGATCGCCGTGAGCGTCGCCTCCGAGGCGCCGCTTGCGCCGCCGAGGACGTCCGCGAAGCCCACCGAGCCGAACTGAGCGAACATCAGACCCATCGCGATGATGAGGCCCACGTCGCCGACGCGGTTGACGACGAAGGCCTTGTTCGCGGCGGTCGCGTATTCGGACTTGTGGTTCCAGAACCCGATGAGGAGGTACGACGCGACACCCACGCCTTCCCAGCCCACAAAGAGGAGGAGGAAGGAATCCGCGGTGACAAGCAGCAGCATGGCCGCGATGAAGAGGTTGAGGTAGGCGAAGAACAGCCGACGCCGGGGGTCGTTCTCCATGTACGCGACGGAGTAGATGTGGATCAGCGTGCCGACGATGGTGATGAGCAGCACAAAGGTGATCGACAGCGGGTCGAGCAGCAGACCGAAGTCCACCGACAACTCACCGCCGCTGATCCATGAGTACAGCCGGATCGCTTCAAAGCGCTCGGCGCTGTCGCGGCCAAGCAGCTGGAAGAAGGCGCCGAGACCGACAATGGCGGCCACGGACGACGCTGCGACACCTACCCAGTGACCCCACGCGTCGGCGCGACGGCCGGCGAGCAGGAGGAAGAAGAAGCTGGCGAGCGGGACCGCGATCAACAGCCAAGAGACGGAGAGCATCGATTAACCCTTCAGCTCAGCGGGCTCGTCGAGCGAGATCGTCTGACGCGCTCGGAACACGGCGATGATGATAGCGAGGCCCACCACCACTTCAGCGGCGGCCACCACCATGACGAAGAACGCCATGATCTGGCCGTTGACATTGCCCTGCATGCGCGAGAAGGCGACGAGCGCGAGGTTGGCGGCGTTGAGCATGAGCTCGACACCCATGAACGCGATGATCGCGTTGCGACGCAGCATCACCGTCGCGGCGCCGATGGCGAACAGCACTGACGCCAGGTAGACAAAGTTGATGGGACTCACGCCTCGTCCTCCTTTGCGCCCAGCTCACGGCGTCGAGCACGGTTGTCATCGCGGTACTGGATGCTGTCCACCGTCTGCTGGCGTGCCTTGAGGACGCGCGACACAGATTCTTCGATGGGCTCACCGTTCGGGTCGAGAGCGGGAGCGTCAAGTGCGTTGTGGCGAGCGAAGACGCCGGGGAAGGTCTTGTTGACGGGGTTCGCGCCAGCGGCGATACGGGCCGCCTGAACTTCCTTCTGCGTGCGCTTGGGGAAGAGGCGCGGCACGTGCGTGAGCACAAGAGCGCCGACGGCCGCCGTCACGAGGAGGAAGCCGAGTGTCTCGACAACGAGCACATACGGGCCGAAGAGTTCCTTGGCGATGGCCTGCGGCTCACCCGTCACGGGCGTCTTATCGACGGACAGCGCAAGGCGCGACACCACGGAGATGAGCAGTGCGCCCACACCGATCGACAGAGCGAAGGCGAGCCACTTCTGGCCAGCGATCGTCTCCTTGAGGCTTTCGCGCTGGTCGACACCCACGAGCATGAGGACGAAGACGAACAGCATCATGACGGCGCCCGTGTAGACGACGATCTGGACGATGCCGAGGAACGGCGCCTCGAGAGCCACGTAGGCACCCGCAAGACCCACCATCGCCGTGATGACGGCGACGGCGACGTAGACGGGCTTGCGTGCAAACAGCAGCCCGAGCGCCGGAATTACCGTCATGAAGGCGACGGTCCAGAACAGGATTGGCGAGATCATGAGGCGCTTCCCCCTGCCGTGCTTGCCGACTCATGTGCGTGCTCAGCGGCGCCAGCGTTCTCCGGCAAGGTCGGGTCGTCAGGACGGTGTGCCCGCACCCATGCAAGCTGCTCGTCGGTGACGCCCACCACGTTGCCCTTGTAGTAGTCGTCGTCGGTGGTGCCGTCCACCATGGGGTGCGGTGCGGCGAGCATCCCGTCTGCCAGCGGCGCCAACAGATCCTTCTTCTCGTAGATGAGGCCTTCGCGAGTGGGTCCGGCGAGTTCGATCTCGTTCGTCATCGTGAGCGCACGCGTGGGGCACGCCTCGATGCACAGACCGCAGAAGATGCAGCGGAGGTAGTTGATCTGGTAGACGCGGCCGTAGCGCTCGCCGGGGCTCATCTGGTTGTCCGGCGTGTTCGAGTCGCCTTCCACATAGATGGCGTCAGCAGGGCAGGCCCATGCGCAGAGCTCACATCCGATGCACTTCTCAAGCCCATCCGGATAACGGTTGAGCTGGTGACGGCCGTGGTAGCGCGGCTGCACGTTCGCCGGCGTGGTCGGGTACTGCTCCGTCACCGTGGGTCGGAAGAAGTTGCGCAACGTGACGCCGAATCCTGCAACAGGCAGGAGGGCGCCCGCGATACCGCCCGGGTTGGGCAGGTTAGAGACGAACTCCTCCTGCTCATCGGACGGGTTCCACTGGTGGTCACTCACTGGGAGCCTCCTTGCTGGCGTCAACGGTACGGCGCCGCGCGCGGGGGGACGGGGGCAGCTTCTGGCCCGGCAGCGGCGGCACGGGGTAGCCGCCTGCAAAGGCATCGAAGGGCTCGTCGGCGATCTCTCGCTCACGCTCTTCTCGTTCTTCCTCGCGCTTCAGCTGACGCGCTTCGGCAACGAGGCTGAAGACAAGCCACGCGAGGATGACCGCGATGATCGGCGCCACCGCGATGAACAGCTTGGTCGAACGACCGTAGTGCGGCAGGAGCACGAGCGCGCTGCCCCACATGACAAGCCAGGCGAGTGCCGTGGGGATCAGCACCTTCCAGCCGAAGCGGATGAACTGGTCGTAGCGGAAGCGCAGCAACGAACCACGCACCCACACGAAGAAGAACATGAGAAGCCAGATCTTGAGGATGAGCCACAGCGGCGGGAAGACGCCGTTGCTCAGCATGTCGTAGCCAGGCCAGTCGGGGCGCCACAAGGGCTTCCAACCACCGAGGAACAGCGTGGCCGCAATGGCGGACACGTTGATCATGTTCATGTACTCCGCAAGGAAGTACCAGGCGAACTTCATCGACGAGTACTCCGTCATGAAGCCTGCGACCAACTCGCCTTCGGCCTCAGGAAGGTCGAAGGGCAGACGGTTGGTCTCACCGATCATCGAGATGACGTAGATGACGAAGGCCGGCAACAGGGGCAGGCCCCACCACCAGTACTCTTGCGCGTCGACAATGTCGCTCAGCGACATCGAGCCCGCGTACATGAACACCGTCACCAGCGACAGCCCCATGGCGAGCTCGTAGGAGATGATCTGCGCTGTCGAGCGCACGGCACCCATGAGCGGGTAGGTGGAGCCCGACGCCCAGCCACCGAGGACGATGCCGTAGACACCGACCGCGGCACAGGCGAGCACGTACAGCATCGCCACCGGGAAGTCGGTGAGCTGCAGCGGGGTCACTTCATCCGTGAAGGGGATGCGCGTGGCGGGCCCGAATGGAATGACCGCAAAGATCAACAGAGCCGAGAACACGGAGATCATCGGCGCCACGATGTAGAGGAGCTTCTCCGAGGCGCGGACGGTGATGTCCTCCTTCATGAGGAGCTTCATCGCGTCCATGATCGACTGGAACAGACCAAAAGGACCGTGGCGGTTCGGACCAGGGCGCAACTGGAGGCGGCCGATGACGCGACGCTCGAACCACACGGCGAAGATCACCGAGGTCAGCAGGAACACGAGGACGAGCACTGCCTTGATGATGACGATCCAGATGGAGTCGCCCTCAAGCGAGTACTCGATGCGCTGAATGCAGGCAAGGCGTGCTGCGTCGATGTTGGCGGGGTCAGTGACACCGCACGCCTCTTGTGCGGGCGTGAGGTCGACCTCAAACGGAAGGATCACGCGCTCGCTCCCTTCACCACCACCGTGGCGCCAGGCGCCACACCCAATTGATCGGCCACCCACGAGTTCTGCGACTTCGCCGGCACCCAGATCACACCGTCTGCCATCCCGTCGGTGACGACGAGCGGCAGGACGATCGAGGAGCGGCGCACGCCCGTGATGGAGACGACGCCGGACAGCTTGGCCTTCGCGGCGGTAGCAGGCGAGACGCGAGCAACCGAGACGCGGGCAGTGCCAGCGAGGTAGGGCTCGCCGTCCTGGAGAGAGCCTTCGTCCACCTGGAGGTGCCACGAGGCGAGCACGAGTTCGTTTGCCTTGCGCACGCTCGTGCCCTCTGAGGCAACGCTCGGCGCCTCGAGGCGCTCATCGGCAGCCGCGGCTCCGAGAGCCGCGAGCTCCTGGTTTGCGTCCTCGACGGTGGCGGTGCCAAGGGTCACGCCCATCTCGCGGGCGAGCAGATCGAGCACGCGGTGGTCCGCCAGCGCGTCCGTGCGGATCGCAGTGACAAAGGAGCGCAGGCGGCCTTCCCAGTTGACGAAGGTGCCGGACTTCTCCGACGGCGGCGCGACCGGGAGCACCACATCGGCGGTCTCGGTGACGGACGTGCGACGCACCTCAAGGCTGACGACGAACTTCGCCGTGTCGATCGCCTTGAGGAGGTTCTCGGTGAGGTCGGAGGCATCGACACCACCGATGACGAGACCGTCAAGACTCTTGGACGCCGCGGCGGCGATGATGGCGTCGGCGTCACGCCCCTTGCCGAGCGGAAGCTCCCCGCCCCACACCTCGGCCACCGCCTTGCGTGCCGACAGCGATCCCGCATCGCGGCCACCAGGCAGCAAGCCGGGGAGTGCGCCGGCCTCAACGGCCCCGCGCTCGCCCGCACGGCGAGGGATCCACGCAATACGCGCCTTTGAGCGACGGGCGAGGTCGGCGAGAGCGGTGAAGCCGCCCTCGACACCCGCGAGACGCTCACCGGCGATGATGATCGCACCCGGCTCCTTGAGAGCCTTGAAGGCGTCCTTGCTGCCCTTGATCGCGGTGAGCGCAGCGGCCTCTTGGCCCGGCACTGCGGGGATCAAGGTGGCGCCGAGCTTCTCGGCACCGCGGGACAAGAACGGGGCGACGGTGAAGACCTGCTGCCTGCCGAGCGACTTGTGCAGGCGGAGGAACACGACACCGCCTTCGTCCTCGGGCTCAAAGCCGACGAGCACCACCGCAGGAGCCTTCTCGAGGTCCTGGAAGGTGACGCCAAGGCCGGTTGCGGCCACATAGGCGCCAAGGAAGGCCTGCTCCTCATCCGAGTGGATGCGGGTGCGGGCGTCAACGTCGTGCGTGCCAAGAGCGAGCCGAGCAAACTTGCCGTAGGCGTAGGCGTCTTCCATCGTGAGGCGTCCGCCGGGGAGGACACCCACACCCTTTGCCTTCTTGTCGGCAGGGGTGCCCGTGCGTCCGGCAGCCGCCTTGAGACCCTCGGCTGCAGCGGTGAGGGCCTCGGGCCATGACACCTCGACAAGCTCGCCGTCCTTGCGGACCAAGGGACGCGTGAGGCGGTCCGCCTGGTTCTGCCACGAAAAAGCGAAGCGATCCTTGTCGGTGATCCACTCTTCGTTGACCACCGGGTCGTTGTCAGCGAGGCGCCGCAGAATCTTGCCGCGACGGTGGTCGGTCCGGATGGCGGAGCCTGAGGAGTCGTGCTCCGAGATGCCAGGGCTCGACACGAGGTCGAAGGGACGCGAGCGGAAGCGGTAGGCCGCGCTCGTCAGTGCGCCGACGGGGCAGATCTGGATCGTGTTGCCCGAGTAGTACGAGCTGAAGGGACGACCGGACTCGTCCTCGACGGCGGAGCCGAGCGGCGCGTAGCCATCGAAGCCGAGCACGTCCTCGTCGAAGCGACCGATCTGCTGAAGGGCGCCACGGTTCTGCAAGTCGATGAAGGCGTCGCCCGCGATCTCCTTGGAGAACCGCGTGCAGCGCTGGCAGAGGATGCAGCGCTCGCGGTCGAGGAGGATCTCGCTCGACAACGGCAGCGGCTTCTCAAACGTACGCTTGGTGTCGACGAAGCGTGACTCAGGACGGCCGTGGCTCAGCGCCTGGTTCTGAAGGGGGCACTCGCCACCCTTGTCGCACACGGGGCAGTCGAGTGGGTGGTTGATGAGGAGCAGCTCGATGATGCCCTTTTGGGCGCGGTCAGCTTCCTCTGACGTGTGCTGGGTGTTGACGACCATGCCGTCGGTGACGGTCATCGCGCATGAAGGCTGCGGCTTGGGGAAGGCGCGGAGGTTGCCGTCCGGGCCGGGGCTTGCGACGTCCACGAGGCACTGGCGGCACGCACCGACCGGCTTGAGGAGCGGGTGATCGCAAAAACGCGGGATGTCGATGCCCACCTGCTCCGCGGCGCGGATGATGAGGGTGTCCTTCTCCACCTGCGTCTCGATCCCGTCGATCGTGACGGTGACGAGGTTGGTGGTGGCGGGCGCGTTGTCCGCGGTGGCGGTCATGCGTGGGCCTCCTCGGGAGACGGCTCGTAGTCAAAGAGGGCGGAGGCGGCGTGGTCGAACGGGCATGCGCCCAGTTCGACGTGCTTCTCGTATTCCTCACGGAACAGCTGGATCGACGATGTCACGGATGAGGTCGCACCATCGCCGAGCGCACAGAACGCGCGACCAAGGATCGAGTCACACGTCGCGATGAGCTGATCGATGTCGGCGTACGTGCCCTGGCCCGCCTCAAGGCGGTGAAGGATGAGCGTGAGCCAGTACGTGCCTTCGCGACACGGCGTGCACTTGCCGCATGACTCGTGCTTGTAGAACTCGGCCCACCGTTCGACTGCGCGCACCACGCACGTCGTCTCGTCAAAGATCTGCAGCGCACGAGTGCCAAGCATCGAACCCGCCGCGCCCACGCTTTCGTAGTCGAGCGGGGTGTCGAGGTGCTCCGCGGTGAACAGCGGCGTGGAGGAGCCACCGGGCGTCCAGAACTTCAGCTCGTGGCCCTCGCGCATGCCCCCGGCCATCTCAAGCAGCTCGCGCAGCGTGATGCCGAGCGGCGCCTCGTACTGGCCCGGCTTCTTCACGTGACCCGAAAGCGAGAACAGGCCCATGCCCTTCGAGCGCTCGGTGCCCATTCCTGCAAACCAGTCGACGCCGTTCGCGATGATCGACGGCACCGAGGCGATCGACTCGACGTTGTTGACAACCGTGGGGCGTGCGTAAAGGCCGGCAACCGCGGGGAACGGCGGCTTGAGTCGTGGCTGGCCGCGGCGTCCCTCAAGGGAGTCGAGCAGCGCGGTCTCTTCACCACAGATGTACGCACCGGCGCCCGCGTGGACGGTGATGTCGAGGTCAAAACCGGAGCCCTGGATGTTCTTCCCGAGCCAGCCGGTGTCGTACGCCTCTTGCACGGCCTTGAGGAGGCGGCGGTACACGTGGACCACCTCGCCACGCACGTAGATGAACGCGTGGTTGCAGCCAATGGCGAAGGACGTGATGATCGCGCCTTCGATGAGCACATGGGGTGCGGCCATCATCGTCGGGATGTCCTTGCACGTTCCCGGCTCGGACTCGTCGGCGTTGACAACGAGGTAGCGCGGGCCGCCATCGGGAGCGGGAAGGAAGCCCCACTTCATTCCGGTGGGGAAGCCAGCGCCGCCACGGCCGCGAAGGCCAGCATCCTTGACGGCCTGGATGATCGACTCAGGCGACATTCCCAGGGCCTTCTTGGCAGCGTCGTACCCGCCCTTGCTCACATACGTGTCGTAGTTCCACGAGCGCTCAAGGCCCCACGTGGCGCTGAGTACCGGGATCAGATCAGTCACGAGTCCTGTCCCTTCCACCCCTGCTCTTTGGCGACCTCAATGCCCGCGAGCGACGGTGCGCCAGCGGACGGGCCCTCATCTGCGCGGCCGTCAGGGAATCCTGCGAGCACACGCGACACTTCCTTGAACGTGGCGACGGTGTCGGCGCCACGGGTGGGCGTGACGGGCTTGCCGTCGAGGATGTCGTCCACCAGCTGCAGCGCCGTCTCGGGCGTCATGTTGTCGAAGAACTCCCAGTTGACCATCATCACCGGGGCGAAGTCACAAGCGGCGTTGCATTCGAGGCGCTCGAGCGAGATCTTGCCGTCAGCCGTCGTCTCGTCATGGCCGACGCCGCAGCGCTCGCTCACGCGGCGCCAGATCTCGTCGCCGCCCATGATCGCGCACA
>CAZRHL010000075.1:7515-8624 GCA_964600005.1 uncultured Demequinaceae bacterium | reverse complement strand
CATCACTGAGGTGTATGACTACCTGCGCTTGCTTTACGCGCGAGTGGGAATTCCACACTGCCCGGTGTGTGGTGAAGAGATCACGTCGCAGACCCCGCAACAGATTGTGGACTCCGTGCTCGACCTGCCCGAAGGCACCCGGTACCAGGTCCTCGCCCCGGTGATCCGTGGTCGAAAAGGTGAGTATGCAGATCTCTTCGCAGAGTTGCAGCAGCAAGGATTCGCTCGTGCCCGTGTCGACGGCGAGACGATCCAGCTGAGCGAGCCCCCACAGCTCGAGAAGAAGCTCAAGCACGACATCGAGGTGGTGATCGACCGGCTCGTCGCCCGTGACGGTGTGCGGCAGCGCCTCGCCGACTCGGTCGAGACCGCGCTTCGGCTTGCGGACGGCCTTGTCATCATCGACCCGGTCGATGGCGAGTTGCCCCCGCGTCGCTACTCGGAGAAGCGGGCGTGCCCCAACGACCACGTGCTCACCCTCGAGGAGATGGAGCCGCGCACCTTCTCCTTCAATGCTCCTTATGGAGCGTGCCCTGAATGCATGGGGATCGGCGTGCGACTTGAAGTCGACCCAGACCTCGTCATTCCCGACCCGTCAAAGTCGCTCGCCCAGGGCGCTATCGCTCCATGGGACACCATCGCTGCCGACCACTTCAGCCGCATGCTCAATGCGTTGGCGCAGGAGATGGGCTTTTCGATGGACACCCCGTTCAGCGATCTCCCTCAAGAGGTGAAGGACGCGATCATCTCGGGCAAGGACTACGAGGTCCATGTTCGCTTTCGCAACCGCTACGGCCGCGAGCGTCAGTACACGACCGGTTTCGAAGGTGTGCTGACGTGGCTCCATCGCATGCATGGTCAGACCGAGTCCGACTATTCGCGTGAGCGCTACGAGCAGTACATGCGCGAGGTGCCGTGTCCGGTATGCAGCGGTGCACGTCTCAAGCCCGAGGTGCTCGCGGTGTCCGTGGGCGGGCTGTCGATAGCGCAGCTGTGTGATCTGTCGATCCGTGAGGCGCGCGACTTCCTTGCGGGTGTCGAATGGACTGAGATGTCACGCCACATCGCCACGCAGGTTCTCAAAGAGATTGACGCGCGCCTTGGATTCT
>CAZRHL010000075.1:0-7505 GCA_964600005.1 uncultured Demequinaceae bacterium | reverse complement strand
GACGTCGGTCTCGACTACCTCACGCTCTCCCGCGCCGCTGGCACATTGTCCGGCGGAGAGGCCCAGCGGATCCGCCTTGCAACCCAGATCGGCTCGGGCTTGGTCGGCGTGCTCTATGTGCTCGACGAACCGAGCATCGGTCTTCACCAGCGCGACAATCGCCGACTCATCGACACCCTCACGCGTCTGCGCGATCTTGGCAACACGCTCATCGTCGTCGAGCACGACGAAGACACGATCCGGACCGCTGACTGGGTGGTCGACATCGGCCCTGGTGCGGGTGAGCACGGTGGTGAGGTCGTCCACTCGGGAACCTATGCCGAGCTGCTGACGAACGAGCGCTCAATGACGGGTGCCTATGTGTCTGGCAGGCGCTCGATTCCGCTTCCCGACGTTCGCCGTCGTGTCGATGCGGATCGGCGTATCACGGTCGTCGGCGCGCGTGAGCACAATCTCAAGACAATCGATGTGTCATTCCCGCTCGGCGTCTTCACGGCGGTCACCGGCGTGAGCGGCTCGGGCAAGTCAACTCTTGTCAACACGATCCTCTACACCGCTCTCGCCAATGAGCTCAATGGTGCTCGGCAAGTTCCCGGCCGCCATACCCGCATTGAAGGGACGGATCAGCTCGACAAGATCGTTCACGTCGACCAGGGCCCGATCGGCCGTACGCCGCGATCCAACCCGGCAACGTACACGGGGGTGTGGGACAAGATCCGCAAACTCTTCGCCGACACCCAAGAGGCGAAGGTGCGTGGTTACGGACCCGGACGCTTCTCTTTCAACGTGAAGGGTGGTCGCTGCGAATCATGCTCGGGTGACGGCACGCTCAAGATCGAGATGAACTTCTTGCCTGACGTGTACGTCCCGTGTGAGGTGTGCAAGGGCGCGCGCTACAACCGGGAGACCTTGGAGGTGTACTTCAAGGGCAAGAATGTGGCCGACGTGCTCAACATGCCGATCGATGAGGCAGCGGAGTTCTTCGAGGCGATTCCCGCGATATCTCGTCACCTCACCACCCTCGTCGACGTCGGCTTGGGCTACGTGAGACTCGGTCAACCGGCACCCACGCTGTCAGGCGGAGAGGCGCAGCGCGTCAAGCTCGCCTCCGAACTGCAGCGTCGCTCAACCGGTCGGACGATCTACGTACTGGACGAGCCGACGACGGGCCTTCACTTCGAGGATGTCCGCAAGCTCCTTGCCGTCCTCCAAGGCCTTGTCGACAAGGGCAACACGGTCATCGACATCGAGCACAACCTTGACGTCATCAAGTCTGCGGACTGGGTGGTCGACATGGGTCCTGAAGGCGGCTCGGGCGGCGGCATCGTCGTTGCCGAAGGCACGCCGGAGGACGTGGCCGAGGTGAAGGAGAGCCACACCGGCAGCTTCCTCGCGGAGATACTCGCTGCGAAGGCTCCTGCCACGGCGTCGGCCTAAGGTAAGGGCGTGACGAACCCGGCCGACTACAAGCCCGCACCCGGTGCGATCCCCACGCAGCCGGGCGTGTATCGCTTCCGCGACCCTCACGGGCGGGTCGTGTACGTCGGCAAGGCGAAGAACCTGCGACAGCGGCTCCAGAACTACTTCCAGCCGCTCGATGCATTGCACCCACGCACCCGATTGATGGTGACGACAGCGGCGTCGGTCGAGTGGACCGTCGTTCGCAACGAGGTCGAGGCGCTCATCCTTGAGCACACGTGGATCAAGCAGTACGACCCACGGTTCAACGTCATCTTCAAGGACGACAAGTCCTACCCGTTCCTCGCCGTCACAATGAACGAGGAGTTCCCTCGTATGCAGGTGATGCGGGGCGTGCGCAAGAAGGGCGTGCGCTATTTCGGCCCCTATGCGAAGGCGTGGGCGATCCGCGAGACTGTCGACACCTTGCTCACCGTGCTGCCGATGCGCACGTGCTCTCCGGGGGTGTTTCGCAAGGCAGAACGCCAAGGCCGGCCGTGTCTGCTTGGGTATATCGACAAGTGTGCGGCGCCATGCGTTGGACGGGTCAGCGCCGAGGAGCACCGTGAGATCGCCGAGCGCGTGTGCCACGTGCTCGCGGGGGATGCAAAGCCGCTGATTCGCGAGCTGACCGAGCAGATGGAGTCTGCAGCCGAGCGCGAGGATTTCGAGGTGGCTGCGCGGGCTCGAGATCGGCTGCGGGCGCTGACAAATGTGCTTGAGCGGAACGCGATTGTCTTGTCGCCGGGGACTGACGCGGATGTCTTCAGTCTCATTGACGACGACTTGGAAGCCGCAGCTCATGTGTTCTACGTCCGTGACGGCCGCATCACCGGTGAGCGCGGATGGGTCGTCGACAAACCTGAGCCGCTGTCGGCCGATCAGATGGTCTCGGTGTTGCTCCAGGAGGCTTATGCGGAGAGCGACCCGATTCCGCCGGAGATCCTCGTCCCGGTGCTGCCTGCGGACCAGGATGCGCTCACGGAGTTCTTGCGTGGTCAGCGCCGTGGCGCAGTCGCGATTCGTGTCCCTGCGCGCGGGAAGAAGGCAGAGCTGGCCGAGTCGGGTCTCAAGAACGCAAAGATCGTGCTCGACCAGCATCGACTCAAGCGTGCCTCGGACATCACGTCCCGTTCGGCGGCGCTGCGTGATCTTCAGGAATACCTCGGCCTCGCCGAGGCGCCCTTGCGCATCGAGTGCTACGACATCTCCCACACTCAGGGCACCAACCAAGTGGGATCGATGGTGGTGTTCGAGGACGCGGTCGCGCGCAAGAAGGAGTACCGCCAGTTCTCGATCGCGGACGCAGTCGATGACACCGCGGCCATGACGGAGGTGCTGACACGACGGTTCCGCCGGTACCTCGACGAGTCCGTGCTTCCTCCAGAGGAACGGGAGAGCGCGCGCTTCGCCTATCCGCCACAGCTCGTCGTCGTTGACGGCGGTGCGCCACAGGTGGCGGCGGCCCGGCGCGCGATGGACGAGGTGGGAGTAGGCGACATCGCGGTCATCGGCCTGGCGAAGAGACTCGAAGAAGTGTGGATTTCCGGAGAGGATTTTCCCGTCATCTTGCCGCGTGGCTCGGAGGCCCTTTACCTCCTTCAGCGGGTCCGCGACGAGGCGCACCGCTTCGCAATCAAGCACCACCGCGCGAAGCGGACCAAGGCGATGAAGGTGTCAGAGCTCGACACGATTCCGGGTGTGGGGCCCACGCGCGCCAAAGCCCTCATCCGGCACTTCGGGTCGCTCGCAGCAGTGAAGAACGCCGACATCGAGCAAGTCGCACGCGTACCGGGCATTGGGCTCGCGACCGCACGGGCGATCCTTGCCGCATTGCGCGGCGAAAATGGCATGCTGGAGCCATGAGCGACGAGTCCCAGCCGGTCACTTACCCCTCGGGCATTCCCAAGCCCGATTTCCGCACCCCGGACGTTGCCCCTGATGTCATCCTCGTCACGGGCATGTCGGGTGCCGGGCGGACGCGCGCGGCGGCCGCTCTCGGTGATCTTGGCTGGTATGTGGTCGATAACCTGCCCCCACAGATGCTCGGAGGACTTGTCGAGATGGTGGGGACTGTTGCCGACGAGCGCCTCGCCGTCGTCGTGGATGTGAGAGGGCGCGAGTTCTTCCGAGACGTTGCCGCCGTGCTCGACGATCTGTCGGAGCGGGGCGTGCCCGTTCGGCTCCTCTTTCTCGACGCATCGGACGACGTTCTGGTGCGCCGCTTCGAAGAAGCGCGCCGTCCCCATCCGCTTCAGAAGGACGGCACCCTGCTTGAAGGCATTGCCGCCGAACGCGCTGTTCTCGCTGAGCTTCGCGAGCGGGCGCACCTCGTCATCGACACGAGCGACCTCAACGTCCACCAGTTGCGAGAGCTCATCAGTGCGGAGGCGGGGGAGGAGGACCGTCCTCTCACGGTCAACGTCATGTCATTCGGTTACCGCAAGGGACTCCCCGCGGACGCTGACTACGTGGCTGACGTGCGCTTCCTCAACAACCCGCATTGGGTCCCTCACCTCAAGCCGCTCACCGGACTCGACCCCGCTGTGCGCGATTACGTTCTTGGCTCTGACGGGGCCGCCGAGTTCGTGGAGCGCTACTCGGACATGCTTGCGTCGGTGCTCACGCTGTATCGGGCACACGACAAGCACTCAGTGACGATCGCGATCGGTTGCACAGGAGGACAGCACCGGTCGGTAGCGATTGCTGAGGCGATCGGCGAACGCCTGCGCGAACGTGACGTCCAGGTTCGCGTCACTCACCGGGACCGGCCCACGTCATGACGCGGCGGTCAGTGGTCGCCATTGGAGGTGGACACGGCCTGTACACAAGCCTCCAGGCGCTCAGGCGCGTCGCTGACGACGTGACCGCGATCGTGACGGTCGCTGATGACGGCGGATCCTCGGGTCGGTTGCGCGAGGAGATGGGCATTCTGCCTCCGGGTGACCTGCGCATGGCGCTGAGCGCGTTGTGCGATGACTCGGAGTGGGGAACCACGTGGAGAGATGTTCTTCAGACACGATTCTCCACGTCCGGTCCCTTGAACGGTCACGCACTCGGAAACCTCCTCATCGCGGGGGTGTGGGAGCGCACGGGCGACATTGTTGAGGGCTTGCGCTGGGTTGGTCAGCTGCTCAAGGCAGACGGCATCGTCCTGCCGCTGGCGGCTGAACCGCTCGAGATCTCGGCTGTCGTCGACGGACCCGACGGGCCCCGGTACGTGCGTGGGCAGGTGGCCGTGGCGTCGGCAACGGGGCGTTTGCGGGGCCTGCGGCTCGAACCGGCAAAGCCCCACGTGCCGCAGGCAACCCTTGATGCGCTGCGGAGCTGTGACGCGATTGTGATGGGCCCCGGCTCGTGGTTCACGTCGGTGCTGGTGCATTTCCTTGTCGAGCCCGTCGCTCAGGCACTCGTCGAGGCGGGCCGCCGGACCGTGATCACCCTCAACATCGCGCATGAGGACGCCGAGACCGCGGATGACGACCGAGTTGACGACATTCGCGCGTTGCGTGCCCTCGAGCCACGGTTCCGGCCCGCCGCGGTGGTGGTCGACTCCCAACATGACGATGACGAACTGAGGGCGGAGATCGCCGACTGGGGCGCCGAGATGGTTGTCGCCACGATGAAGCGTGAGGGAAGTGTGGATCGGCACGACGTCGGCCGGCTCGCTGAACAGCTGCAGTCCGTCTTGGCCACTCTCGAGGGCCCTGCGGGGGGCCCGAAGATGGCAGGATAGGCGCTATGGCGCTCACGGCTCAGGTCAAGGACGAACTCGCGCGCGTCAAGGTCGACCGCATCTCAGCACGCAAGGCGGAAATCGCGACAACGCTTCGTTTCGCAGGCGGACTCCATATTGTGTCCGGGCGGATTGTCATCGAAGCAGAGCTCGACACTGCAGCGGCTGCACGGCGACTGCGCACCTACATCCACGAGGTGTACAACCTCGGTTCGGAGATCATCGTCGTTTCTGGTGGTGCGTTGAAGCGCGGCAACCGCTACGTCGTCCGCGTCGTGAAGGAAGGCGAGTCCCTCGCTCGCCAGACCGGGCTTCTCGATCACCGCGGACGTCCCGTGCGTGGCCTGCCGCCGCAGGTCGTTGGCGGTTCGATCGACGACACCGTGGCTGCGTGGCGCGGCGCCTTCCTTGCGCACGGGTCGCTGACGGAGCCGGGTCGCTCCGCAAGCCTTGAAGTGACCTCGCCCGGTCCCGAGGCCGCCCTCGCCCTCGTCGGCGCGGCGCGTCGCCTCGGTGTGAACGCGAAATCCCGCGAGGTGCGCGGTGTCGACCGCGTCGTCGTGCGTGATGGTGATGCGATCTCGGCCTTGCTTGCCCGTCTCGGTGCGCACGACTCAGTGCTTGAGTGGGAAGAGAAGCGCACGCGGCGTGAGATCCGGGGCACCGCCAACCGGCTTGCGAATTTCGACGACGCCAACTTGCGTCGCTCGGCCCAGGCGGCCGTTGCAGCAAGCGCCCGTGTTGAGCGCGCCTTCGAGATTCTTGGCGACGAGGTCCCTGAGCATCTGCGGGAGGCAGGCCAGCTGCGTATTCTCCACCGCGACGCCTCCCTCGAAGAGCTTGGACGCCTCGCGACCCCGCCCCTGACGAAGGACGCCGTCGCGGGCCGCATTCGACGGCTGCTGGCGACGGCTGACAAGAAGGCGAAGGATCTGGGAATCCCCGACACGGAAGCGGGTTTGAATCCCGATCTCATCGGTCTGGATTGACGAAGAGAAGGTCCCGGGCCCGGGATGGTCCTAGGACGGGACCTCGGTCGCACCTGGGACCTCTCGTTGGTAGTACGCTGATATCAGTGCTTCACCGCAGGTGGAGCCCGCGCATTGCCGCGCTGACCACATCCCCAAGAACGCGCGTTCCTGCGCGAGCCGAGGAGAAAAAGTGACCATCAAGGTCGGGATTAACGGCTTCGGCCGAATCGGACGCAACTTTTTCCGCGCGATTGTCGCGTCGGGAGCTGACATCGAGGTGGTGGGTGTTAACGACCTCACCGACAACAAGACCCTCGCTCACCTTCTGAAGTACGACACCGTTCTGGGCAAGTTCCCGGGCGAGGTGACGTACGACGACGAGAACATCTACGTTGACGGCAAGGCCATCAAGGCCCTCGCTGAGCGCGAGCCGGCAAACCTGCCGTGGGCCGCTCTCGGTGCCGACATCGTCATCGAGTCCACCGGATTCTTCACGGACGCCGAGAAGGCCAAGGCCCACATTGAGGCTGGTGCCAAGAAGGTCATCATCTCTGCTCCTGCGAAGAACGAGGACGCCACCTTCGTCGTGGGTGTGAACCACACCGACTACGACCCCGCCACGCAGCACATCATCTCGAACGCTTCGTGCACCACGAACTGCCTCGCGCCGGTCGCGAAGGCCCTCAACGACGCCATCGGCATCGAAAAGGGTCTGATGACGACGATCCACGCGTACACCGGTGACCAGAACATCCAGGACGGTCCCCACAAGGACCTGCGTCGCGCCCGCGCGGCCGCGCAGAACATCGTCCCCACGTCGACCGGCGCCGCCAAGGCCGTGGCCCTCGTGCTGCCCGAGCTCAAGGGCAAGCTCGACGGCTTCGCCATGCGCGTGCCGACGATCACGGGCTCCGCGACCGACCTCACCTTCGAGGCTTCTCGTGAGGTCACGGTCGAGGAAGTCAACGCTGCGGTCAAGGCTGCTGCTGACGGTGCGATGAAGGGCACCCTTGAGTACACCGAAGACGAGATCGTCTCGGCGGACATCATCAGCAACCCGCACCAGAGCATCTTTGACGCCAAGCTGACCAAGGTCTCCGGCAACATGGTGAAGATCGTTGCTTGGTACGACAACGAGTGGGGCTACTCGACCAGCCTCGTCAAGCTGACGTCGTACGTCGGCGAGCGCCTCTAAGCATCTGCTAATGGAAACGTCCGCACACGCGTCTGCGTGTGCGGAAGTTTCCTTTTCACGACAACTAACATCATGACGCTGAAGTCAAATGACAGCCAGGGCGACCTCACGGGCACGAAGGTGCGACTTCGCTCCGACCTCAATT
>CAZRHL010000074.1:0-9112 GCA_964600005.1 uncultured Demequinaceae bacterium | reverse complement strand
TCGTGGTGGCATGAGGTCGATTCACAGGCAAGGCCCTCACGCACCGTGTGGGACGGCAAGCCCGATATCTATCACGCCTATCAGGCGACGCTCTTTGTGCAACTGCCGCTGAGCCCAAGCCTCGCTACTGCGCTGCGTGACGCGTCGGCGTGAGGACGATCTTTCCGAAGACCTCTCCTGAGCGCAGAGCCTCATGCGCCTCATGTGCTTGCTCAAAAGGCATGACTCCATGAATGACCGGCTTCACGTGTGACGGAACGAGCGGCCAGACGTCGCGCCATACGTCGGCGATGATGGCGGCCCGCTCATGGTGAGGGCGCGCGCGGAGCAACGTGCCGGTGACGGTCGCCCAGCCGCCCATGAGCGACGCGAGGTCGAGGCGTGCGTGGGAGCCGCTTTGCCGGCCGATGATCGCGATAGTGCCGTGAGGGGCGAGCGCAGTCAGATTCTGTGACAGGTAATCGGCCCCCACCACGTCGAGGATGATGTCCGCTCCGCCTTCCGCGGCGACGATGGGCGCGAAATCCTCGGCCGTGTAGTCAATGGCGAGCTCGGCGCCGAGCTCCTCGCGGCAACGAGCGGTGCGCTCAGGTCCACGCGCGGTGGTGAAGACGCGCATTCCGAGCGCACGACCGATCTGGATCGCAATGCTTCCCACGCCGCCCGATCCGCCATGGACCAACAGCGTGCCGCCATGACGTGGCATGTGAGGCGCAATGTTCGACCAGGCGGTGCATGCCGCTTCCACGAGTCCGCCGGCCTCGATCACGTCGAGGCCATCAGGCACGGGGAGCACCAGCTCCGCCGGCACAGCAATCGCCTCCGCATATCCGCCACCGCCCACGAGTGCGCATACCCGGTCTCCCGGACTGACGTCAGTCACACCCTGGCCGCACTGGGCAACTGTGCCCGCGACCTCGAGTCCGGGCCACTGTGGCCAGTCGGGTGGAGAGGGGTACTGGCCGCGCACCTGCAGGAGGTCGGCGCGATTGACCCCAGCGGAGTGAACGTCGATGACGACTTCGCCTGGGCCCGGCGTCGGCCGATCGACCTCGACCACGCGCAGACGAGGGGGTGTTGATGAGGTGTCGACCACTACGGCTTTCATCGCGATGCACCACTTTTCCCGTCATAGTTGAACAGGTTCACTGTCTCATCATGCATCTCCACGGAAGGCGGGCTCATGTCACAGCGGCAACATGCCGATAGCACGAGCGTCCGAGCGTCCGTCTGCGCAATATCGCGGTCTGGAAGCCAGATTCGGGCAGCACGAGGGAGAGGTTGATGCTCCAGAGGCTGAGTATCCGTGGCAAGTTGCTCGCGGTCGTCGCGGTTCCGACGATCGTTCTGCTGCTTGCGACCGCAATCGTGGTGTGGAACGCCGCGACGACCTTCACTTCTGCGCGCAACGTGAGCCAGCTCGTCGGCGTCGTGGAACGGGCAGCCCCCCTCGTCGAGAACCTCGAGGTCGAGCGCTCGACAGTGTCGCGCTATCTGCGCACCCTGAGCGATGGAAACAACAAGTTCGTGACCGCGCGTACCAGCACGCGCACCACGGTGGCGGGCATCGTGAGCGCCTCGCTCGAGCAGCCCGAGTACGCGCCTTTTGCCGACGCGATCAACTCGATCGCCGGCAGCAATGACCGTGCTGACGGCCTTGATGCCGTCCGCGCGCTCGCGGCCAGCCCGACCAACACCGAGGGCTTCCCCCTGTGGCCCGCCGCAGACGAGGTCGACGCTGCAGTCGCCGTCTACCAGGACGTCGCCGCCCAGGTTGAAGAGGCGATCAAGGGCGCGCCGACGGGCGAGCTCGGCGTGACGATGCGTGGTGTGCCGGACCTGATCCGTGCGGAGGCCGACGCTTTGTCGACCTACCTCAACGAGGCGCGCACCTATGCGACAGCGCTGCCAGACACTTTCACGGCGACCGACGCTGCGGCGGGTGTGTTCCGCAACGCTGCCAAGGGGATCGCCGACTCGCCCGTCAACGATCTTGTACGGGAGCGCGTCGAGAGCGTCGAATCGGGAATAAGCGGCCTCACCTCTTTGCGTGAGCGCATTCGGTCGAGTGCGTCCCAGCCGGCTCCGGCTGAAGCGGCGTACAGCGCGATTCTCAATGACCTGCTTGGCATGGGTCGCGAGGTCGCCAACGTGGTCCAGGATCGCGAGCTTGGCACGTACCTGAACGCCTATGTGTCGATGCAGGGCCTCATCGAGGCCGTCCGCATTGAAGAGCTGTATGTGGAACGTGAGATCCGCCAGGGCTACTGGGTCATCGGTGAGGTGGCGCAGTTCCAGGAGTACTACTTCGGTTCGAACAACGCCCTTGACCTTGCGACGCAGGCGATGGCTGTCATTCCCGATGCGCCAACAGTGCCCGAGTTCGGTGCCTCATATGACGGCGTCACGCTCATCGGCTACGAGACCATTCGAGACCGCCTGTTCAACGACCCGACCGCGGACGCCTTGCTCGACCACCGCTCCTCGGAATGGTCCCTTCAGGTCGAGGAAGAGCTCGCCGTCTACCAGCCGATGCTGACCGACCTCCAGAACAGGGTGACGGCACGCGCGCAGGCCTTGGAGAGGCAGAGCCTGATCCAGACGATTGCCGTTATTGCGGCGGCCGTCATCGTCGTTGCCGCGTCGCAGCTGATTGCCCAGGCCATTGCACGGCGCATTGTGAACCCGTTGCGGCGCCTCACGACAACGGCTACTGCCGTGCGTCAAGAGTTGCCGCGACTCGTGGAACGCGTCGCGATGCCGGGCCAGACGGTTGACGTGTCGGAAGTGCAGATCCCTGTGGAGTCCGCTGACGAGGTGGGACGTCTCGCCGAGGCGTTCAACTCGGTGAACGCGGCCACGCTGTCGATCGCTGCTGAACAGGCCGCTCTGCGTGGTTCGATCTCGGAGATGTTCGTCAACGTCGCCCGCCGCGACCAGGTGCTGCTGAATCGCCAGCTCGCGTCGATCGACGAGATGGAGCGAACGCAGGACGACCCCGAGACGTTGACCAAGTTGTTCGCATTGGATCACCTCGCGACGCGAATGCGCCGCAACTCGGAGTCGTTGCTCGTGCTTGCAGGAATTGACACTGGTCGCCGCCTGCGCCGGCCCATGCCCTTGTCCGACGTCATCCGTACCGCGTCGTCTGAGATCGAGTTGTACGAGCGCGTCCAGCTCGAACTTGACGCGGACCCCGCCATGCTCGGTCACTCCGCCTTGACCGCCGCCCACCTCTTCGCCGAGCTGCTGGAGAACGCGACCGTGTTCTCGGACCCGGGCAGCCCCGTCGTCGTTCGCACGATGGAGCGAGACGGCGCCGTTGTGGTGACGGTGACCGACTCGGGCATCGGCATGACGGAAGAGGAGTTGGCGGAGGCCAACAACCGCGTCACGTCGACTGCGGCGTCAGAAATCCTCGGTGCACAGCGCCTGGGCCTGTTTGTCGTCGGTCGTATTGCTCGCCGTGTCGGTGCGCGCGTTCACCTTGACTCGGTCGAGGGTGAGGGCACCGTTGCGACCGTTGTGATGCCGCCGTCGCTCTTCGATCAGTCGGTCGAACCGACCACGGGTCACATCTCGGCGTCTGTCACCGACGCCGACGTGCACGCACCGTCCGCTCTCGCCATGCACCGCGAGGACGAAGAGACCCGCACGGAGATGCCGGCTGCTGTCGTCGATGCGTACCAGCCGACGATCATCGAGGACAATCCGCTCGTCGTGGGTCGCGAGGCGACCGACGAGACCGCTCTGCCGTCCCGCGCACCTGCAGCCGAGACCGCGCCGATGTCCGACGAAGTGTCGTCGCTCCTGGCCGCCGATGCGGCGTCGGCCCCCGAGGGCATCGAGGTGCAGCTCGCCGAATACACCGAGGGCGTGACCCCGGCTGGCCTGCCGACGCGACGACGCCGCCGCGACAGCGGCGCCGAGGCCGCAAGCGACACCGACTCGATCATTGGCGTCCAGCAGCGCGCCTCTGATGAGCAGCTGAGTGCGTTGGCGAGCGCCGCGACGTCCGGCTTCACGCCGATCCTCGCAGCCGACGAGGTGTCGCCTGAATCCGCTGAGCAGCGTTCTCGCGTGTTCCGCGGCTTCCGTTCGACGCGCGCGGGAGATGAGCCGACGCCCGTCGAGCCGATCGCTGGCGAGTCGCTCGGTCAGACCTTGCGTCGCGAGGCGATGGCCGCCGGATCAGGAGCCTTCGAACCCGATGCCGCACCGGCGCTCGAGCCCGAGCCCAGCCCTGTCGCAGCCGCGGCGCCCCAGGTTGCCCCGCATGTGACGCCCGAGCTGCCTGTAGCCTCCGAGCCTGCAGCCGCCGTGCCTGAGAACGCCGAGCCGGCTGCCGCTCAGCACGCTGCCGCTCAACATGCTGTCGCTCAGCCGACGCCAGTCGCGCCCGAGCCCGCTGCCGCGAGTGGCGCCTCGGCGCTTGCCGACGGCATCGTCCCCGCCGACCCGCGCGACTCCGCCGAGACGACGAGCACCCAATCGCCGCTCATCTCGACCGGCTACACGCATGCAGGCAGCCCCGAGGCGCATGCCCCCGCCGCGCTGCCCGGCGCCTTCGACATCCCGGCACTCGAAGAGGACGACGCCCCGCCCCCCGCCGTCGCATCCCCGCCGACCCCAGCGGTCGGCGTGGACAAGGTGTCGCTCGACGAGGATCCCGTTCCGTACAACCAGCCTGGTGGCCCGCAGGTGGTGCCGCAGTGGCGCATGGACTCGACCATTCAGCGTCCGGCCGTGCAGCCGTGGGCACAGCGTTCGCAGGCGCCCGCCGCACAGCCTGCCGCGCAGCCCGCTGCCGCTCCCTCTGAAGAGCTGCCCACGCGGTCTCCGATGATCAACATGCCGAGCGCATCGCCCATGACCCCGGCTGCGCCCGCGATGCCTGTGACGCCGCAAGAGCCTGCAGTCGCGCCGACGCCTCAGGCCGCGGCGCCGCTGCCGGACTTCGCGCCGGACCCGGTGACCTCGACCCCGAGCCTTGACGACCTCATCTACGACGGTGGCAAGGCGAGCGCGGACAGTGGAAAGGGCGGCTTCTTCGGTCGGCTCTTCGGCAAGGGCGGCAAGAAGTCGCAGGCAGCGTCGTCCGATCGCGACCTGTTGCCGCAGACGAATCAGCCGACCACTCCCGCCTCGGGCGCGGTGCCGTCCGTGCCGCTGTCTGGTTCGGTGCCACTGTCTGGTTCGGTGCCGATCGTGCCGGCAGCCGGTGCAGTGTCGGCCCCGTTCTCTGGCCCCACCCCGGTCGCTCCCGTCTCAGGGCCGACGCCCATCGCACCTCTGTCCGGACCGACGCCCATCGCGCCGGTCTCGGGACAGATCCCCCTCGTCGACAACAGTCCGCTCAGTGGGCCCTCGCCACGCGTGCAGCCGACGCCGGATCCGGCATTCACGCCGGAGCCAGCCGTGGAGCAAGGCGAGTGGGGCATGTTTGTGCCGCAGACGTTCGATCCGCCGGCGGACGACACACCGTTGCCGACCGGGCCGGCGGCTTCGGCGCCGTTCGGTGGTGCGTCCGACGCTGCGGCGCCGTTCGCAGCGACTCCCGGCCTCGACCTCCAGTACGGAGTGGGCGGGGACGAGTGGGGCCCTGCTGAGGAGTACCGCAAGCCAGCGGACCAGTTTGACCACGCCGACGGCTACTCGCCCGACCAGCTTGCGCGGCCTCTCGGCTGGGAAGCCGCGGGTGCGAGCGCCCTGCAGGCGGCAGCGCCTGAGACGGCCACCGAGTACCGTCCGCTCGTCCAGATCGACCCGGAGCCGATCGGTGACGGCGACTTCGCCTCGGATGCGTTCTCCGAATTGAGCTCACTGGCGATGGAGCGGCCGAAGGTCGAGAAGACCCGTGCCGGCCTCGTCAAGCGCACCCCGGTTGAACGCAAGGCACCGGAGCCCGAGCAACCTGTGACGCCAAGTCCTCACGCAGCGCCGCGTGATGCCGAAGCGATACGTAGCAGGTTCTCGGCGTTCTACTCGGGCACACAGCGTGCCCGGACCGATGTCCAGACGCACAATGAGGCGCCGGGCTCGTTGACGGAATGATGACAACAGTGGAGGGTGTCCCCATAAGGCACCACAGGATCAAGGAGGACCAGTGACCGCGCTAAGTACGGAGGCCACCAACTTTGGATGGCTCCTGGACAACTTTGTCCAGACGGTGCCCGGCACACGCCACACGCTTGTCGTCAGTGCAGACGGCCTGCTGATGGCGATGTCAAAGAACCTCGACCGCACGGGCGGTGACACTCTTGCTGCCGTCGTGTCCGGCATGGCGTCGCTGACGCGGGGTGCTGCGCGCCAGCTCAACGCCGGTGAGGTCCGCCAGTCCATCATCGAAATGGATGAGCTCTTCCTCTTCCTCATGAGCGTCAATAACGGCGCGGTGCTTGCCGTCGCCGCTGACTCGACGTGCGATGTCGGCCTGGTGGGTTACGAGATGACCCTGCTGGTGTCGCGTACCGAGAGCGCCCTTACGCCCCAGCTCATCACCGAGATGCGTCAGAACCTCCCCACTGACGGAGCGACTCGTTAAGGACAGGCCATGACGGATGCGTTTGACTCGCAGGTGACTGCGGATGAGGAGGCCTACACGGTCCGGCCCTATGCCGTGACCGGTGGGCGGGTCAGTGCTGCAAGCAAGGACCTGCCGATGGAGGCACTCGTGGAGTCGGCGCCTGCCGCAAAGAACGCTCGGGGTCTCACCCCCGAGAAGAAGACGATCCTGCAGCTAGCTGAGGGTCAATATCAATCCGTTGCCGAGCTTTCGGCCCACACCCGGCTTCCGTTGGGCGTGGTCCGGGTGCTCGTCACGGACCTTGCTAAAGAAAATTACCTCACCATTCACATCGGTGGGACGGCAGCCGACGCGGCGTCACATGACGCTGATGGCGGACTGTCCTTGAGTCTCCTGGAGAGTGTCCTCGATGGCATCGCAGCCCTCTAATGCCGCGGTAGCGGAAGGCGGTACCCCGCAGGCCCCTACCGTTGTCAAGATCGTGATTGCGGGTGGTTTCGCCGTAGGCAAGACCACCTTCATCGGATCTATCTCCGACATTGATCCGCTCAACACTGAGGCGGCGATGACGGAGCACTCCGTTGGCGTTGACGACGCCGGTGGAGTCACCGACCGCAAGACGACCACCACGGTGGCAATGGACTTCGGTCGCATCGCCCTTCCGGGCGCGCTGTGGCTGTACCTGTTCGGTACGCCTGGTCAGGACCGCTTCCTCTTCATGTGGGACGACCTTGTCCGTGGCGCGATCGGTGCGGTGGTGCTCGTTGACACCGAGCGTTTGGACCAGTGCTTCCCGGCGGTCGACTACTTCGAAGGCAAGGGCATTCCCTTCGTGGTGTGTGTCAACTGCTTCGATGGTGTCGCTCGTCACAAGCTCGAAGACGTCCGCGAGGCACTCGGTGTGCCGGATGAAGTCCCCATGATGTACACCGACGCACGTGAGCGCTCTGCGACGAAGCAGGCACTCATCGCCGTTGTTCAGCTTGCGATGAAGCGTCTGAAGGGCTGATCGACTTCTTCTCGCCTTGGTGCGACCTTTGACGTCTCCTGACGGGTCCTCGGACGTTTACCCTGGGAGCCGTGATCTATGTCGACGGCTCTGCACTCGTCCGGTTCTTGCCGGACGTGCGCTACTTCGACGAGTGGAACGCATGGGCGTTGCCGCGTCTCAACGAGATCGCGACGACACAACTTGGCTTCACGGAGCTGCGCCAAGCGGCCGAGTTGTATCCGCGTGATCAGAAGGCGCGCGTGTTCGCAATCGTCGAGCAGGTGAAGGCGAAGGTGCCGGTCATTCGGTTCTCGGATGAGAACGTCGGGGTGTCGACGCACGCCGCGAGCGTGTTGAAGCCGTTCGCCGCTCTTCACCTCGGTGCCGCGGTGACCCACCCCGCCATCGACACGGTGGCGACGTACGATGCCGAGCTCGCGCGAGTGGCTGAGTTGTATCAGTTGCGCGTTGTGACCCCGGGGCTTGCCTCAGGCTGGCACAATGGCTCGACGGCGTCATAGACGCTAGGGAGAGTTGACCGAGCGGCCGAAGGTGACGGTCTTGAAAACCGTTGTGGCTAAAACCACCGTGGGTTCGAATCCCACACTCTCCGCGCACGTGATGTGTCACGGCATCATTCATCGGTGTGGTGAGACATCGCCAACGGGGAGCCCCTCCTTCGGGAGGGGCTTTCTTGTCTCGTGGGGCTAGCAGCAGCCAGCACCGGATCCGCACGACACCTGCAGCACGCGCCCGAGCGCCCGCAGCGATTCCATGTTGAGGACATAGTCAACGCGCTGGCCGCCGCGTTGCGGTGCCACGATCGCTGCCGCCTCGAGCCGTTTCAAGTGATGGTTGGCGGTCGCCTCAGTGATGTCGAGCAATCGCGCGACGTCGGTGGTCGTGAGGCGGTGACCCTCGCAACACGAGAGCTCTTGAACAATACGGACGCGGTTGGCGTCGCTTAGCGCCCGCAGACGGGCCGCGATCTCTTGAGCATCGACCGCGGCGTCACTCGGTGTTGTGCCAAAGGGCGCGCAGCACACAGGACCGGAGACATCGAGGAGGGGAAGTGCTTTGGGCATGCCGCAAGCATCTCAGAGCATTTGACATTTGTCTAATGCTTCGCAAGTCTTCTCTTGCGACATATATCGAAAGGAGGTGACGAGATGACGATGTACACGAACGGTTGCTGCGATGGCGGGTGCTGCAATGGCGGCGGCTGCTGCTGAAACCCGCTGGCTCGGGCGGCGAGCGGCCTGATCACCCGCTCGTCGTCGTCGATATCTCGGTTCGGCAAGCGCGGGAACTGGCCCGGGTGTGCACGTGGTTGGAACGACGGCGTCGGCCCGGTATTCTGGTGGGCCGTACATACGTACAAGGAGACGTCGCATAGTCAGGCCTAGTGCGCGGTCCTGCTAAGACCGTGAGGGGCTTAACCCCCCTCCGTGGGTTCAAATCCCACCGTCTCCGCTGAGTGTGTGGCACGTTGCTTGCGAGCCGCTATACTCGTTTCTCGGCCCTCGTGGCCGTGCGCCCTTAGCTCAACGGATAGAGCATCTGACTACGGATCAGAAGGTTGGGGGTTCGAATCC
>CAZRHL010000073.1:0-9435 GCA_964600005.1 uncultured Demequinaceae bacterium | reverse complement strand
GCGATCATGAGGGGTTCGATGAGAGACGTCAAGGCATCTGTGGTGGCTTCCACTTCCTGATCGTAGAAGTCAGCGACTTTATCGAGCATTGAGTCAAGGGCACCGGTGTCTTCGCCGACGGCCATCATCTGGACGACCATGGGCGGAAAGACGGGATGCTGAGCGAGCGGCCCAGCGAGAGAATTACCACGCCTCACGCTCTCTCGGACATCATTGGCGCCGCGTTCGACGACAATGTTTCCGGAAACCTCACCCACAATGTCGAGAGCTTGAAGAATGGGAACACCTGCTCGCAGCATTGATGAAAGATTGCGCGTAAAACGCGACAATGCGATTTTTTGAACCAATGTGCCGAACACGGGTGCCTTGAGGAAGAGTGGCTCGACTTTCTCGCGGAAGGCGAGGTTGTGGCGATTCTTCTTCCACAGGACGATCCCGATGATAATGAGGATGACCAGCGGGATGGCACCAACCCTCAATCCTGTCGACATCCCGACGAGAATCTTCGTGGGCAACGGCAGGTCTCCGCCGAGATCGGTGAACATCTTTTCAAAGACCGGCACGATGAAGAGCAGCATGCCGGTCACCGCCAGCAGCGCAATCGAGAACACGACGACGGGGTACGTCATCGCGGACTTGATCTTGGCGCGGAGCTTCACTTCGGACTCAAAGTTCTTCGCAACGGATTCGAGGACGGTGTCGAGGAAGCCACCGACCTCGCCGGCCTTCACCATGTTGACCATGAGCGGGGGGAAAGCCTTGGGGTGCTTCGCCATCGCAGCCGACAATGACGTTCCCGACTCGACATCGACTCGCACCTGGTGAATCAGACCAGCCAGCGTCTTGTTCTCCGTCTGCTCCGCCAGGATTGTGAGTGCGCGCAGGAGCGATAGTCCGGAAGCGATCATGGTGGCCAACTGGCGTGACATGACAGCGATGTCCTTGAGGGCGATCCGGTCCGAGAGACCCGGGATCTTGATCTCCGTGTTGAGGCCACCCGTCTTCACTTCCGTGATCGCAACGGGGGCAAGTCCCATCTCTCGCAGGCGCTTGGCGACCAGTGCTTCGTTCTGCGCCTCGATCTGACCCGTTTGGACTTTTCCCTGACGGTCGCGGACCTGGTACTCGTACTTCTTGAGCGCCGTTGAGGAAGCCATCAGCGGACCTCCGTCCCCACTCCGCGGCCTGCGAGGCGGTTGAAGTCCTCGACGTGGTGGCACATCTCAAGGCCTGTGTCATAGGAGATCCGGCCAAGGCGCACCAGCTCTGCGAGGTGCTGGTCCATCGTCTGCATTCCCATCTTGGACCCAGCCTGCAACGCCGAGTAGATCTGGTGCGTCTTTCCTTCACGGATGAGGTTCCTGATCGCGGATGTCGCCATCATGACCTCGACGGCCACGGCGCGGCCTGGACCATCAGACCTCTTGCACAGCGACTGACACACGACGCCCTGGAGCGCGGTCGCGAGCTGTGCGCGGATCTGACCCTGCTGGCCAGGCGGGAACACATCGATGATGCGGTCGATCGTCTGTGCCGCATCCTGCGTGTGCAAAGTGGCGAAGACGAGGTGTCCAGTCTCTGCTGCGGTGAGCGCAACCTGGATTGTCTCGAGGTCACGCATCTCACCGATGAGGATGATGTCGGGGTCCTGACGCAGCACGTGACGCAAAGCGTTCTGGAATGAGAGCGTGTCCGAGCCGACCTCGCGCTGATTCACAAGAGATCGCTTGTGGCGGTGCAAGAACTCGATCGGGTCCTCGACCGTCATGATGTGCGCGGAACGCGACCGGTTGGCGAGGTCGACAAGTGATGCGAGCGTGGTCGACTTTCCCGAGCCAGTCGGTCCGGTCACGAGCACGAGGCCACGCGGCAGGTGAGCAAAGCCAGCGACTGCTGCTGGGATGCCAAGGGCTTCGAGCGGTTTGATCTCGTAGGGAATGATTCGGAAGGCAGCGCCCACTGAATCGCGCTGACGGTAGATGTTGACACGGAACCGGGCCTCACCGACAAGAGCGTGTGAGAAGTCGAGTTCGAGGTTCTCCTCGAACTTCTCGCGCTGCTTCTGAGTGAGCAATGCATAGATAGAACGCTGGAGACTGTCCGGCTTCAGCACTTCAAAACCGGGAAGCGCGGCGAGTTGACCGTCGAGGCGGACCATCGGCGGCGCCCCCGTCGTGAGGTGCAGGTCCGACGCTCCTGTGCGAAGCATCGTCCGGAGCGCATCGGCGATGTCGAGATCCCCCGCTTGCATCTCTTGCGAGAGGCCAACACGCGCGGGACGCGCTTGGCCGACGCCCGGCGCAGCCGTGGGAGTGGCGCCTGTCGCGGGTGAGGCCCCGTCTGCCGGGACCGGCTGGGTCGGCGGTGCCGCGGCAACGCTCACTGCAGGCGCTTGTGCGGGCGCTGCCTGACCGGAGGCTTCAGGCGCAGGAGGGCGTGGAGCAGCATCGCCGGGGTTCGGATCCCATCCGAGACCAGAGTCTTGACCAAAGCTCATCAGTCACCCACTTGCATCGTCATCGATTGACTAGACTTTACTTCACAACCCGGAGAAGCTCTTCGAGCGAGGTGAGGCCTGCCACGACCTTCTCCCAGCCGTCGATCAGCAACGGTTCCATTCCCTTTTCCTCCGCCACGCGAGCGATCTCTGCGGAAGACGCCCGGGCGACCGCAAGCCTCTCGAGGTCCTCGGTCACCACCATGATCTCGTGGAGTGCGAGGCGTCCGCGATATCCCGTTTGCGAACAGTGTGTGCATCCTACGGGCACATGCAGGCTGATCGTCTGCCCCGACACGTGCGAGCGCAAGCGTTCTGGAACGGCACTGATCGGGAACTCCTGCAGCTCCGTGCAATGCGTGCACAAGCGGCGTGCAAGGCGCTGCGCGACAACGCAGTCGACCGCGGAGCCGACGAGGAACGGCTCGACATCCATCTCGATAAGGCGCGTCACCGCGCTGGGCGCGTCATTCGTGTGGAGCGTCGAGAGCACGAGGTGGCCCGTGAGAGCCGCCTCAATCGCGATCTGCGCGGTCTCCTTGTCGCGGATCTCACCGACGAGCACCACATCGGGGTCGGCACGGAGGATCGATCGGAGCGCGGCAGCGAAGGTGAGTCCCGCCTTCACGTTGACCTGGACCTGGTTGATGCCGGGGAGTCGGTACTCCACGGGGTCCTCTACCGTGATGACGTTGATCTCAGGGCGCGCAATCTGGTTGAGCGTCGCGTACAGTGTGGTCGACTTTCCCGAACCTGTCGGCCCTGTCACAAGAATCATTCCGTAGGGCTTGGTGAACGACTGCCGGTAGTTGTTGAGGTTCGCTTCCCGAAGACCGAGGTCCTCAAGATCCAGTGTCGCCGTCGAGTTGTCGAGAATACGCATGACGACTTTCTCGCCCCACACCGTGGGAAGGGTGGCGACGCGAAGGTCGATCTTGCGTCCTTGGTGGTTGACCGACAGGCGACCATCTTGAGGCTTACGCCGTTCCGCGATGTCGATGTCACTCATGATCTTGAGGCGTGACACCACACCATTTGCCGAGGCCTTCGGCGCTCTTTGCATCTCGTGGAGGACACCGTCGATGCGGTAGCGGATTGCGACGTCGCGTTCGGCTGGCTCGATGTGGATGTCTGACGCGCGGTCTTGAATCGCCTGCGAGATGAGCAGGTTGACGAAGCGCACGATCGGCGCATCGTCTTCGGCCGTCGCTCCCATCGACTCGAGGTCAGGTTGGTCGGCCTCGCCTTCGAGCATCTCGTCTTGGAGTTCATCAAGCTCGTGGTCAGCGCGGCAGTAGCGATCGATCGCGGCAGCGATGTCATCGTGCGTCGCGATCACCGGGATGACGTTCATGCGCGAGGCTGACCTGAAGTCGTCGACCGCGACCACGTCCGAGGGATTTGCCATGGCAAGCTTGAGAGAGTCGCCTTGGCGGCCGACCGGGAGTGCGTTGTGGCGACGGCACAGCGTGGACGACACCAACGCAACGGCGCTCTGATCAACGGGATAGTTCGTCAACTCGACGAACTCCATGCCGACTTGCTGAGCAAGAGCGCGCACAAGCTGGGGCTCGGTGATCATGCCGAGCTCGACGAGCGTGCGCCCCAAAGTCTGGCCGCGCGTCTGCTTCTCCTCCATTGCGTCGAGGAGCTGGTGTTCCGTCAGAACACCGTCTGCAATGAGGATGTCTCCCAGCTGTCGCACGCAGCCTCCTCCGCCCTATGAGGCCCTTGCCTATCAAGCGCCGAACATAACATCGGCACGACCTGTAGGGAATGGAGTTATGAGTTATTCAACACCGCTGTCATGCCTGCTTCCATGGCACTTAGCGGCGCCGGCTTGCCGGTCATGAGACGCACTTGCTCGCCCGCTTGGTGGAGAAGCATCCGCGTGCCGTCCACGGCAGTGCCAGAGGCTTCCTTCCATCGCAAGGCGAGCGGGCTGACACGAGGCTTGTAGACGACGTCGAGCAGGACTCCACGAACCGTCACCCCTGCAGCCGCCAGCCTCTCCCCCACGCCCTCGCCTGCGTCGGCCGGCACGGTGGAGACAACAGCGTCGGCGTCCGCAAGCGCGGAGACAACGGCCGGATCGTCCCACGCGACAAGTCGCGGGGAGAGGCCCATCTTGGTCGCCGCACGGACAAGCCCCCCGGCACGGGAGCGAGAGCGCACGACAACAGCGGGCTGCTTGACGCCGAGCGCGCCAAGTGCTGCAACGGCCGACGCCGCCGTCGCACCGCCCCCCAGCACGACGCCGCGGGTTGCGGCAGAGCATCCGCCTTCCCCCAAGGCCTCAGCGATGCCGTGGATGTCGGTGTTGGCGCCCACCCATTGGCGGTACTCACCCCGCCCAGACGGCACGAGCGTGTTGACGACGCCGAGCAGCTTCGCTTGCGGCTCGACAAAGTCCGCCAGCCGCGCGCCTTCCACCTTGAGCGGCATTGTGAGCGAGAGTCCGCCCCATTCGTCCCCACACGACGCGAGAAAACCCTCAAGCGCAGGCTCATCGACATCAATGGCTTCGTAATGCCAGTCGACGCCAAGGGCCTCGTACGCGGCGTTATGGAGCGCAGGGGAAAGCGAGTGGCTGATCGGGTGACCGAGCACGGCCGCCCGAGTGGTCACGAGTCGCCCAGGTTCGCGTCAATCCACGCGCGCATTGCCTGCACGTTCTTCTGGTGTTCCGCGAGGGTGGCGGCGTAGGCCGTCTCCCCCGTGTGGAGGTTGACTGTGACAAAGAACATGTAGTCATGCGCGGCAGGAGCAACGGCGGCAGCAATCGAGGCTTCGCCGGCACCCGAGATCGGAGCCGGGGGCAGACCTGCGTACTTGTACGTGTTGTACGGGCTGTCGATGGCCTTCTCATCGTTCGTGATGAAGGCGCCCTCGGTGTCCGGCGACACGTACTTGACGGTTGAGTCGAGCTCGAGCTTCCAGTCCTGCTCGATGCGGTTGTAGATCACCCCAGCGATGAGCGGGCGGTCCTCGGCAAGCTTCGCTTCCATCTCCACGAGCGACGCGACGGTGAGCACGCGTTGACGGTTCTCAGGCGCCACTCCCTGGGCATCGAGCACGTCAACGGTCTTCTTCACCATCGCCTGCAGTACCGCAGTGGGCGTGACACCAGGGTTGAACTCGTAGGTAGCGGGGAACAGCCAGCCCTCTAGGTTGCCGCCAGCCTCAGCCGGCAGGCCGAGCTTCTCGGTGTCCTCAGCGGCCGCCTTCACCTCGTCAACCGAGGCTCCGGTGAGATCGGCGATCTTCTGGAAGTAGAACGGCAAGGTCTTGCCTTCAGGGATGTTGATCTTGCGCAGGTCGCGGTTGTTCGGATCGAGCAAGAGGGCCAGTGCGTATTCGGCCTTCATCTGGCGCTGCATGAAGTAGAAGCCAGGCTTGATGTTCATCGCGTCAGCGCTGTCAGAGTAGACCTTCGTAAAGGCTTCGACAGATGCGACGACGTCGTGCTCGTACAGAGTCTTCGCGATCATGGCACCGGTGTCACCGGGCTTGATCTCCACCTGAATCGTGCCCTGGCCGAGACCTTCGTAGTCGGCGATGCCAACATCTTCCTTCTCAAGGGTCTCCTGCAGGAAGTTGTAGGCGGCGGAGCCGCCCATCGCCACGAGCACAAGCCCCAAAGAGACCAAGACGAGCGCCCACTTGCGGCGTGTGGCACGTCGCTTCTGACGTTGCAACCGTCGCAGATCAAGCGACGTGGTCGTCGTTGTCTCTGCCTCGAACAGGTCAGTCATCGTTCTCCTTGAGTGCCACCCTCGGGGCTACTGTACTCAGGTTGCCCTTGCGGGCGGCATCGAGGGCCGTATCCAGAATCACCACGGCTGCCGCCTGGTCAATGCTGTCACGTTGCTTGCGAGCATTTCTACCTGCGGCCCGCATCGCCTGTGAGGCCGACGCTGTTGACAGCCGTTCGTCGATCAAACGGACCGGACATAACAACAGTTCCGCCAACTCGCCGGCAAAGTTCCGTGCGTCTGCTGCTGAGGCCCCTTCGGCGCCCGACATGTGACGAGGCAAGCCGACGAACACATCGATCGCTTCCCTCTCGGCAGCGATCTGCGCCACTCGGGCAACAGCGTCGGCATTTCGCTGGACCGTCTCGACAGGAAAGGCGAGAATCCCCTCGGGGTCGCTCGCAGCGACGCCAACGCGAACCGTTCCCACGTCGACGCCGAGCCGCACTCCCCTATCCACGCGCCGCGATGCGCTCTGTCACTGCGGTGAGCGCCGCAGGAATCGCATCGACATTCTGTCCGCCGCCTTGGGCGAGATCGGGCTTGCCACCACCGCCGCCGCCGAGCACAGCCGTCGCCACCTTCACCAGGTCACCGGCGCTGAGGCCAGCGTCGCGGGCAGCGCCGTTCGTCGCGACGACGACGCTGGGACGGCTGCTCGTGTCCGCGGCAAGTGCCACGACACTCGGCTTCGCGTCGCCAAGGCGCTGGCGAACATCAAGAGCGAGAGTGCGAAGATCGTCAGCGCTGCCGGCGTCCGCGACAAGGCTGGTGACGACGCTGACACCCCCGACATCCTGTGCCGTCTCGGCGATGCTTCCTGCGGCCTGCAGGACAGCCTGCTGGCGCAATGCCGCGAGCTCCTTCTCCGCTTGGCCGAGACGCTCGACAAGCGAGGCGACACGGCTCGTCAGCTCGTGGGGCTGCGTCTTCAGCGTGCTTGTCAGCTCAGAGACGATCGACCTCTCGGCAGCCAGGTGGCTGAAAGCGTCGGCGCCGACGAGCGCTTCGATCCGTCGAGCACCCGACCCCACGGAGCCTTCGCCTGTCACCGTCAACAGGCCGATCTGGGCGGAGTTCTCCACGTGAGTGCCAGCGCACAACTCGCGCGAGAAGGGGCCACCGATCTCGACAACGCGCACCCGCTCGCCGTATTTCTCGCCGAAGAGTGCCATCGCACCAAGCGCCTTCGCCTCGTCGAGCGCCATGATCTGGGTGCTGACAGGCAGCTCCTCACGGATGGCACGGTTGGCGACATCCTCGATCTCGCTGCGGGCCATCGCGCTCACGCCTTGGGGCCACGAGAAGTCGAGCCTCATGTAACCGGGCTTGTTGTACGAGCCAGCCTGGTTCGCTTGGTCGCCCAGCACCTCGTGAAGAGCCGAGTGGATGAGGTGAGTCGCTGAGTGCGCCTTCGATGCCTGACGGCGATTCACCGCGTCGACTTCGGCGGAGACCGCGTCACCGACCGCGATGGCGCCTTCGTCGACACGGACGGTGTGAACGATGACGTCCTTGATGGGACGCTGGACGTCCACCACCTCGAGCGACGCATTCGCGCCGCGAATGACGCCGAGGTCTGCGTCCTGCCCACCGGATTCCGGGTAGAACGGTGTCTCGGCCAGCACCACCTCAACTGTGTCGCCCGTTTGCGCGACAGGGATGCTCACCCCGTCCTTGATGAGGGCGACGACGCGGGACGCAACCTGGAGCTCGTCATAGCCGCGGAACACGCTCGGGGTGGCAGCACCAACCTGCTGGTACGCCGTGAGATCACCGTGACCGCCCTTCTTTGCCTTCGCATCGGCCCGGGCGCGGTCCTTCTGCTCCTGCATGAGAGATCGGAACGCCTCTTCGTCGACGCTCAAGCCCTGCTCAGCGGCCATCTCAAGGGTGAGGTCGATCGGGAAGCCGTACGTGTCGTGAAGCGTGAAGGCGTCGTTTCCGCCGATGACGGAACCACCCGACTTCTTTGTGCTCGCGACAGCGGTGTCGAAGATCGACGTGCCTTGCGTGAGGGTGCGCCGGAACGCGTCTTCCTCGGCCCCGGCGACACCGGAGATGTGCTCGAAACGCGCGTCGAGCGACGGGTACGAGGCGCGCATCGACTGATAGCTGGTGTCAAGGAGTGTGACGAGCGATGGGTCCTGGACCCCGAGGAGTCGCATCGACCGCACTGAGCGGCGCAAGAGGCGGCGCAGCACGTAGCCGCGGCCTTCATTGCCCGGAACCACACCGTCGTCCATCAGCATGAGGCCGGAGCGAACGTGGTCAGCGATCACCCGCATGCGGACGTCGTCATCATTGTTCGCGCCATACCGACGGCCGGTCATCTCCTGCACGGTCTCGATGACCGGGAACACCTCGTCGATCTCGTACATGTTCGCGACACCCTGCTTGAGGAAGGCGACTCGTTCCAGGCCGAGACCGGTGTCGATGTTCTTCTGAGTCAGCTCGCCGAGGATGGGGAACTCGTCCTTGCCTCCGCCTGCGCCGCGCTCGTACTGCATGAACACGAGGTTCCAGATCTCGTCGGCGACAGGCCCGCCCTCTTTGCCGAACTCGGGACCACGGTCGATGTAGATCTCCGAGCACGGGCCGGCCGGGCCAGGTTGGCCAGTCGACCAGAAGTTGTCCTTCATGCCGCGGCGCTGAATGCGCTCGTCCGGCAGCCCGGCGATGGTCTTCCACAGATGAACGGCTTCGTCGTCCTCGTGATAGACCGTGACCCAGATGAGATCCGGGTCGAAACCGTACTTGCCTTCCGACTCGGGACCCGTGACGAGGTCCCACGCGTACGTGATCGCACCTTCTTTGAAGTAGTCGCCGAAGGAGAAGTTCCCGTTCATTTGGAAGAACGTGCCGTGACGGGTGGTCTTGCCGACCTCGTCGATGTCGAGCGTGCGAATGCACTTCTGCACGCTCGTGGCGCGCGGCCACGGCGCCTTCTGCTGACCAAGCATGTAGGGGATGAACGGCACCATGCCGGCCACCGTGAACAACAGTGACGGATCAGGTGAGACGAGCGATGCCGACGGCACCACGGTGTGGCCGTTCGACTCGAAGTAATCGAGCCAACGCTGACGAATATCGGCGGTGCGCATCAAGTCCTCCATACGTGACACCGCCGCCGGGCCCCGACGTGTGCCAGGGGCCCAGCGGCCGTTGTGGTCAGGTCTCCTG
>CAZRHL010000072.1:0-9642 GCA_964600005.1 uncultured Demequinaceae bacterium | reverse complement strand
GCACGGCGAGACTTCCCGGCGCCCGGCAAACCCGTGAGCACATACAGCGTCGTCATACCGTCGAGCCTAACCGTCGACGCATGACGAGAATGTGCCTCGAAATCCGTGCACTCGGGCGCCTTCGTCCGCCAGGATGTCCCCATGATCATCACAACAACTCAGTCGATTGAGCGCCACACGGTCGTCAAGTACTTCCGCCCGATCAATGTGAGCCTCGTCGCCGGTACCGACATCGGTGCCGACATCGTCGCGAGCTTCTCCGATGTGTTCGGCGGCATCTCGAAGACCTACTCGGCCCACCTCTCTGACTTGTTCGACGACGCCCTCAAGGTGATGGAACAAGCCGCCAAGCGCGTCGGCGCCAACGCCGTGATCGGCGCGCGGTTCGACGTCGACCCGGTCGAGGGCAAGGGCACGCAGATGTTCATGATGAATGCAGTGGGGACACCCGTGCAGATCATGACCGCCGATGAGCTGTCGGCATATGAGGAGCACGAGAAGCGCGAGGCGGCTGAAGCGGCTGAGAAGCTCGAGGCAGGGAAGCAGCGCTTTGCTGACATCAGCTCAGCCCTCGGTCTCCTCGATGACCCCGAGATCGCCGCTAAGGCGCGAGAACTGCGCCGCATCTACGGACGTGGCGTCTGTGCGTCCTTCCTCAACGAGCGGGCGCAGGCCCTGGGCCTGACCGACATCGCGATCACCGAAGACGACATCCCCGACACCTTCTAGGCGCTGAGGACCCTTCTCGCGGCCGACGCTGTGGCTCAGGGGAACTCGGTAGCTCAGGGGAACTCGGTGCGCTCGGGGTCGATATCCATCGCGCCGCCCTCGGTGCATGCCCCCGAGCGGTAGTCCGAACGCTGGTGGGGGTAGTACTCCTCGAAGTACTTCGCCTGGAGCCTGCGCGCCTGCTCGGGAGATGCGCCGAGCTCCTCTGCGACGAGGTGGCTCAACTGCATGGCCGTGCATTCGGCCTGTGCCTCACTGCGGATTCCGTTGATGTGCATCGCCTCATGCGTCACCACGTGGACGGCGAATATCTCAGAGTCGGACGGGTTCCGTTGCCCGCCGTGCGCATATGTCCACAGGTCGATACAGACATCGCGCCGCAGATGCGCCGCGTTGGAGCCGTCGTAATAGACGTAGCCCTGGTACTGGCTGACGTTGAAGAGCTCGTCCGAGAAACGCGCGCAGTCTGCGTGGGCTCCGTCTACGTCGGTGACGGCTCGGAGAGCCTCGGTCGCGAGGTCCTGGCGCACGTGGTGCCCCACTTCAAAGCCGCCTGCGACGAGCACAGCGACCGTCAGCACCGCGGGCCACGTGAAGCGTGATGAGCCTGCCCCGGCGAGCGTGCGACGGTTGTACGCGCGGTACCACGCGCGCAATGCGAGCGCGACGAGGACGGCGGTCACTACGGTGAGTACGCCGATGTCCACGCGCTCACCGTAGCGTCAGCTCCACCGCTCGCGAAAGGGCATGGCCGACGCCGACGCTAGAGTTCGGCGGCCTCGGAAGACTGACGGAGGGCCTCCTCGAAGACCTCGAGAGACTGCGCACCCGAGACGGCGAAGCGGCGGTCAAAGACGAAGAACGGCACACCATTGGCGCCAAGAGCCTTGGCCTCGTCGATGTCCGCCTGGACGTCGGCGTCGTACGCATCGGAGGTGAGGACTGCTCGAGCGTCGCCCTCGTCGAGACCCACCTCGGCGGCAAGAGCGACCAGGGTGTCGACGTCGTCGACGAGCGCACCCTCGGTGAACTGAGCCCGCAAGAGGCGGTCCTTGAGCTGCACACCACGTCCGCGCTCGTGGGCGAAGTGCAAGAGGCGGTGGGCGTCGCGGGTGTTCGCCTGCATGTAGAGGTCGAAACGGTAGTCGAGGCCCTCCGCAGCGCCGAGGTCGATGAGTCGCTGGTTCATCTGCTCGATCTGAGCATCTGAGGCACCGAACTTCTTTGCCATGAGCTCGGCGTGGGGCAGGTGCTGGCCGTGTGGGATGGTCGGGTCGAGCTGGAAGCTGCGGTAGCGAACGTCGACGTCCAACCCCGACGCTTCGATGGCCTTCTCAAGCCGACGCTTGCCCAGGTAGCACCACGGGCAGGCGACATCGGACCACACCTCGACGGAAACCACACAGACCTCCACACATAGTTATGGAGGCTCACCAGGGACAGTGCGAGCCTCCGCATCCACCAACCGACGCGGACGCCACCTTATTCCCTCCGATGCGCCGCAGACGCACGTCTGCTGTCAGCGCCGGGGGACGTACTTCTCGAAGACCACACCTGAGGTGAAGCGTTGCGCGTCCGCAAGGGCAAGGTCGAGGTGGGTGCCAGGCGGGAGGAACGGAAGCCCCCCACCGAGCGAGACCGGGTGGCGATAGATGTGGATCTCGTCGACAAGGCCTGCCGCGATCGCTTGGGCGGCAAGCGTGGGCCCGTGGACTGACAGCCGCAGCGGCGTCGACTCCTTGAGCTCGGCGATCGCTGCGGGGTCAAAGGTGCGCAGCAGCCTCGTTCTGGCAGTGGTGACATCCTCGAGCGTCGTCGAGAACACGACCTTCTCGTGAGAGCGCCAGATCGATCCGAACTCGTACGCGACAAGCGACAGACCAGGCATGTCATTCGACGTCTCCCAGAACGACATCAGCTCATACATCCGCCGCCCCAAGAGGCTGATGCCGATGTCGCGCTCACGTTCATTGAGAAAGGCGTGGACCTCATCGTCCGGCTCGCCCCAGTCGAATCCTCCGTCGGGGTCGGCGACAAAGCCGTCGACGGACGTGATCATCCCGTACACGAGTGCACCCATTGCACTCCCCTCCCTCGGATCGCCGTCGACCCTGAGATCCCTATCTCGCCACTGTAGCGATGCACGGCCGCCTCGGCCTAGTGTCCGTTTACCAGGCATGTCATCTCAAAGTGAAAAGACTTGAGTTCGAGAGGCTCAAGTTCTAACATGAGTCATATGGACTCAACCTTTGTGCCGGTCGCCCTTCGCCGGCGTGCCGGACACACCGCTACCACGTCACCAAGGAGGTTCATCATGAGGCGAGACATGGTTCGTTCAACTCTGCCCGCGGCGGGCCCGTGGAATGACGACTTCCAGCGCATCGTCCGCTCGTTCTTTGGCGAGACGGAGGCCACGTTGGATGGCACGTTCAGCCCCGCGCTCGACGTCGAGGAGCACGACGAGGGCTTCACTCTGCACGTCGAGCTGCCCGGCGTTGCCGCAGACAATGTTGACGTGTCGATCGAAGAGAACGTGCTCACCGTCTCGGGCAAGCGCGACTTCTACGAGGACAAGTCGACGGAGACCTTCCGTCGCGTCGAGCGCCGCTTTGGCACCTTCCACCGAGCGGTCCGCCTGCCCGACAGGGTCGACCCCGAAGGCATCACCGCCTCGTTCAAGGACGGCTTGCTCACCATCTCGGTTCCCAAGGCCGAGTCCGCCAAGCCGCGCCGCATCCAGGTCTCGACCGACTAAGGGTCACGGCGACACGACAAGGGCCGGGCACATGCCCGGCCCTTTCTGTGTCGACAGGCGGCCGACGCTACAGCGCCTCATGCACGAGCGCACCGGCCACGATCGTCGCCGCGACCGGCATGGCGCGCAGCTTCTGCGCATCGAGGTCACGCGGATCCTCGTCAACAGCGATGACATCCGCGAGGTTGCCCTCGCCTACGCTGCCCATCGCCCACGAGGCCCTCAGCGCGTGCTCCAAGCTCAACGCGTTGTGCGGCTCCCATGCGGGTTCCTCGTCGCGCGTGCGGAAGACCGCCGCAGCGATGCTCAGCCATGGGTCGAGCGGCGCGACCGGCGCGTCTGAACCCATGTACAACCGCACCCCCGCCCGCGCCAGGGCGCCATACGCGAAGGCGCGGTCAGTGCGCCCCGCCCACATCGCGTCGGCCACCTCGCGATCATCAAGAGCGTGCTCGGGGTGGATGCCCGCCCCCACTCCTAGCCGCGCAAAGCGCTCGATATCCGCACCCCGCACCAGCTGGGCGTGCTCGATCGTGCCACGCGCTCCCGTCGCCTCGAATGCGTCGAGAGCTTCAGACACGGCACGGTCCCCGATTGCATGGAGCGCGATCTCGAATCCACGATGCCGCGCACCCTCGACAAGTCGCTCGAGGTCGCCGCGCGCATGCGCCGCGTGACCGTAGTCCTCGCTGTCCGGGTATGGATCGAAGCACCACGCGGTGCGCGTATTGAGGGCGCCATCTGAGAACAGTTTGAGAGGCCCGACGCTCACGAGGCCGTCCGTGCCTGGCAGCCGCTTTCCTGTGCGCTCGCCCCTGGCAACAGTGGTCTCAAGGTGCTGCTGGTAGACACCGGCTCGCACACGCAACCCCCGCACCCCTCTCGCAACGCGCGTCGCCCACACGGCAGAGTTGTCCGCCATCTCAAGATCCATGATTCCTGTGACGCCACGGGCATTCACTGCCGCGACCGCGTGGTCGACAGCGCGCTCGAGGATCGCGGGTGACGCAGCCGCCCACTTCCCCACCGCAATCTCGACGGCGAAGGCCGCCTCCTCGCGCAGCAAACCGGCGGGGACTCCCAGCCGACGCGCCGCCGCCGAGTTGATCCAGACAGAGTGAAGGTCATGGCTGATAAGGATGACGGGGCGCTGCGGCTGTGCTGCGGCGACTCCCGCGTCGTCAAGCAGCGCGGCTGTCGGCAGATCCGGCCACAGTGCGTCCTGAAATCCCTTCCCCACCAGCGGCTCGGCTGCGGACTCCGCAATGCTCGAGTGCGCTGAGATCGCCTCGCGCACCACGTGAGCGGCCTGTGCGGCTGAAATCGCGTGCGACACATCGAGGCGGCTGCGGTGCTGAGCCCACAGGCTGAAGTGAACGTGATGGTCGACGAGGCCCGGCATGAGCCACCGCCCATCGAGGTCAAGGTGCTCACCGTCGATTCCGCTGACGCGCTGGTCGTCCGTCGGGACCACGGCTGTGATCCGCCCATGCTCGATGACGATGTCAGTGAGCGCTGCCTCTCGGTGCTCAGACGTCCACAAACGCGCTCGCTTCAGCACGCGGGGATGCATCATGCCGACCGCCTACGCCCGCGTGCGCTTGGCGACGCCGCGCGCCACCCGGATCACGCCTCGAGCAGATCGGGCGTTGTCTGAAGCGCCCGCTCCGCTCGCCGCGCAGCCTGCCGTGCGTAGACCCAGCGGGCGATGTAGAAGCACAGGATCGCGTAGATGGCGCCGCACACGGCGTCAAGCACGTAGTGGTTCGCGGTGCCAACCACCACAAAGGTCATGGTGCATGGGTACAAGATCGCGGCATAGCGCCACGGCGAACGCAGCACCGTGATGATGGCGATGGCAACCCATACCGACCAGCCCACGTGAAGGCTCGGCATCGCCGCGTAGAGATTCGCCAGGCCCGTCACGCTTTCCTGTCCGGCAAACAGCACAGGGTGAGCCGCCATCGTGTCGACGGCGCCGTCGAGCGCAAAGCGTGGAGGCGCCAAGGGGTACAGCCAGTAGGTGGCGAGGCCGGCGAGCCACAAGAAGGCGAGCGAGGTGCGCAGCTGCCCGTACTGCGGTCGCTTGCGCACAAACAGCCAGATGAGGACGCCGAAGGTCACCACCATGTGGGCGACTTGGTAGAAGTAGCTTGCTGCGTCCGCAAGCCAGAGGTTGCGGAGGAACAGCCGGTTGAGCGACAGTTCGATGTCGATGCCGAGACCGCGCTGGACGCTCTCGATGAAGTCGGCGTTGTTGAACGCGAGCTTCACGCGGTCAGGGGCGGCAGAGCGCGTCCACGAGTAGAGCATGTACATCGTGACGACGAGCACGGCCTCCTGAATCCACGCACGGTTGAGGCGCCATGCGCGCACCGCGAACGGAGTGCGGAGCTCTGCTGGAGCGTCGCTCAAGGAGTCCGTCGCCACCGCGGCAACGTGGTCGCCCGCCGGCTTCGGCAGGTGTTGGCTGTCCTGGTTCATATCCCCAACCGTGGTGAGACGAGCGCGGCGAGGCCTTACGCCGACGAACGAACGATGAGCTCGGTGGGAAGAATCGTCATCCGCGGATGGTCTTCCTCACCTCGCAATACACCTAGAAGGATATCCACCATTGCCGTGCCCATTGCCTCCGAGGGCTGACGCACGGTGGTCAGCGGCACCGGCGAGGATGTCGCAGCCTCGGAGTCGTCGTATCCGACGACGGCAACGTCGTCTGGCACGTCGATCCCTGCCGACCTCAGGACGGTCATCGCGCCTGCGGCCATGAGGTCCGAGGCGATGAACACGGCGTCGATGTTCTTGTCCTCGGCGAGCAACGCTCGCATGGCCTCAGATCCGCCGCGCATTGTGAAGTCACCTTCAACGATGGGGCCGGGCTCAAGACCAGCCTCTTCGAGCGCCCCGGTGAAGCCGCGGACGCGGTCAATGCCGGCGGGCATCGTCGACGGACCGGCGATGTGGGCAATGCGGCGCCGCCCGATTGAGATGAGGTGCTCCGCAGCCAGGCGAGCACCCGCGACGTTGTCGACATCGACGACATAGCCGCCAGTGATGTTGTCAGCGGGGCGTCCACCGAAGACCACGGGAATGGCATCGGTCAGCGCGCCGAGGAAGCGGTCCGACGTGTGGTGCGAGACAACGAACGCCCCGTCGACATTGCCGCCCTGGAGGTACCGCAACGTCTTGCCGTCGCGGCCATCGCTCGCCACCATGAGGTTGAGGACGTAATCAGAGTCCTCGAGCCGATCGTTGATGCCGACGACGATCGACGCAAAGTAGAGATCGCCAAAGAAGTGCGTCATGTCCTCAGGCACCACGAGGGCGATGGCGTGGGCCTGTTTGCTCGCGAGCGAGCGGGCCGCACGGTTAGGCACGTAGCCGAGCTCAGAGATCGCAGCGCGAACCGCCTGCGCGATCTCCGGCGACACCTTGGGTGAACCGTTGACCACGCGTGACACCGTGGCGCGTGACACGCCCGCGAGAGCACCCACCATTTCCAAGGTGGGAGCCGACGCATGTCGGTTGGGCCGCATGGCGACTGCTCCTCAATGAACGGGCCTGTCGCGGCGGATGCACTCCCTCAGGAGCCGCGCATCCGCCGCGACCAAGCCAAGGATCCTTAACCCTTCACAGCGCCCTGCATGATACCTGCGATGAGCTGGCGACCAGCCACGACGAACAGGATGAGCAGGGGAATTGTCGCCATCACGGCACCGGTCAGCACGATCGAGTAATCGATGTAGTAACCGGACTGCAGGTTCGCGAGAGCCGTTTGAATCGTTGGATTCTGCGCATTGAGCACGATCATGGGCCACAGGAAGTCCGTCCAGGCCATCATGAAGGTGAACAGCGCAAGGATCGCCATTGCCGGGCGTGCTGCCGGAATCGCCACGTTGATGAACGTGCGGAACTGGTTTGCACCGTCCACGCGCGCAGCCTCGATCAGCTCGTCCGGAATCACGTCCACGAGGTACTGGCGCATGAAGAACACGCCGAACGCGGTCACGAGCATCGGCACGATGACAGCGCCCAGCTTGCCCGTCCAGCCGAAGTCACGCATGAGCATGAACAGCGGGATGATGCCGAGCTGGGTGGGCACCGCCATGGTCGCAACGACGAACAGCATGAGTCCGTCACGGCCCTTGAAGCGCAGCTTCGCGAATGCGTAGCCCGCGAGGGTCGAGAAGAACACCACCGACACCGTGATCGTGCCGGACACGATGAGCGAGTTGACGAGTGCCTTCCAGAACGGAATGGCATCGAGCACCTTGCCCATGTTCGAGATGAAGTTGCCACCCGGGATGAGTGGGAAGGTCTCACCACGCGTCGCGTTCGTACCGGAACCGACGACGAACGACCACCACAGCGGGTAGGCGTTGCCGAGAACAAAGGCGCCGAGCAGGCCGTAGGTCAGGAAGCCAGGGCTACGGTCGATGCCCATGCCGCGCCGACGCTTGCGCTTCACCAGGGGTGCGGTGCTGGTCACTTCACGACCTCCTTGGGGGCGTACTTCTTCTTCTTTGCTGCGCGTCTGCTTGCTCGGTTGCCCGCGCCAGAGGAGGCGATGCTCCTCGACAGCATGAAGTTGAAGACACCGAAGATGAGAATCAACAGGAACAGCAACCACGCGACTGCTGCAGCACGGCCAAAGTCACGGCGGAAGAAGGCCATCTCCCACAAGAACAGCACGGTCGTCTGGAACTGACGGTCCGAACCACCGATACCACCAGCGTTCGAGACGTCGAACAGGCGCGGCTCAGCGAAGATCTGCAGACCGCCGATGGTCGACGTGATGATGACGAAGATCACCGTGGGGCGGATGCTCGGGATCGTGATGGACACAAAGCGACGCAGCCATCCGGCACCGTCGATCGCGGCGGATTCGTACTGGTCACGGGGCACCGCCTGCATGGCGGCGAGCAGGATCAGTGCGTTGTAACCGGTCCAGCGCCAGTTCACCATCGTCGCGATCGCGAACCAGCTCTGCCAGTCCGTGTGCTTCCACTCCTGGTCGGCGATGCCGACCATGTTGAGCAGGTTGTTGGCGAGACCGTCCGCCTCGTTGAACACCGAGGAGAAGATGAGCGCCACAGCCACCGGTGCGACGACGTATGGCAACAGCACACCCATACGCCAGAACGATTTGGCCCGGAGGTTCTGGTCGAGGATCGCGGCGAGGATGAGGGCGACAAGGATCTGCGGCACCGACGACATCAAGAAGATGGCGATGGTGTTGCCGATCGAGTTCCAGAACATCTCGTTGGAGAGCATGTTCGTGAAGTTGTCGAAGCCGACGAAGTCGCCCTTGCCCTTCAGCAGGTCCCAGTCGTACATCGAGACGTAGAACGTGTAGGCGAGGGGGAAGAGACCGATCAACCCGAACAGCAGGAAGAACGGGGAAATGTAGATATATGGCGTGACCTTGCGGTCAAACTGGCTGAGGAAGTTGCCGATTCCGCCAGCGCGGGGAGCCTGAGGCCGGCGACGCGTCGACGCGTCTGCGGCAGCCTCAGTTTCAGTCGAGGTGCTCAATTGGTGTCCTTGTCCGGGTGAGTCAGACGGGGTGGAGATCGTGGGGCCCCGAGCCTAAGCCCGGGACCCCACGATGATGTCAGCTAATTAGCCGACCAGCTCCTTGAGCAGGTCAAGTGCCTGCTGCCAAGCAGCCGGACCGTCGAGCTCACCACGGTCGAGCGCGTTGGCCGCGGGGCCAAAGACGTTCTCCTGGATGAGCGAGTCGTCCGGACCCTTGAACTGAGCGACAACACCCTGGGCACGGCCAGCGAGAAGCTGACCAACCGGTGCGTTGTTGAAGAAGGCGTTGGGCTCACCGTTGGCGGCCAGCTCCTCCTGTGCAGCAATCGTCGACGGGAAGGTACCCGCGGCGTTGAACTGCTTCACCTGCTGCTCGGGCTCGGTCAACCAGGAAGCGAGCTTGGCAGCCTCTTCCTTGTTCTTCGAGTTCGAAGCAACGGCGAGGAACGAACCACCCCAGTTGGCAGCGCCACCCGGGAACACGTCCGCGAAGTCCCAGCCAGTGGTGGCGTCGCCGCCGCCGGCCTCGGTGTTGCCCTGCACGACACCGAGCATCCAGCCCGGGCACATGAAGGTCGCGAAGGTGCCGTCAACGAAGGACTTGCCACCGTTCCAGTCCC
>CAZRHL010000071.1:8000-9868 GCA_964600005.1 uncultured Demequinaceae bacterium | reverse complement strand
GCACGGAAGGACGTCATGAACGACACGACCGGATTCAGCTCCCCCGACGACGACGGCGCGGACGACGCCCTGGGCCAGGCCGAGGAGATCGTCAACCAGGCAGCAAGCTCCGAGACGCTTAACGCGGGCGACCAGGCCGCCGATGAGCAGGCAGCGGACGACGCCCTCACGCAAGCGGAGGCGAAGGCCGCTGAGCACCTCGAGGACCTGCAGCGTCTGCAAGCGGAATACGTCAACTACCGCAAGCGCGTTGACCGCGACCGCGCTCTCATCACGGAAGCCGCGCAAGCGTCGTTCGTTGAGGCGCTCCTGCCGGTGCTCGACGATCTCGCCGCTGCACGCCAGCACGGCGACCTTTCGGAGGGGCCGTTCGCGGCGATCGCCGAGAAGTTTGAAGAGACCCTGGGTCGCTTCGGATGGACGAGCTTCGGCGCGTCCGGCGAGGCATTCGACCCGACGATCCACGAGGCGCTGATGAGCCAGCCGAGCACCGAGGTCGACGGCCCCACCGTCACCGAGGTGGTCCAACTCGGCCACCGCATCGGTGAGCGCATCGTGCGCCCGGCCCGCGTCATCGTGGCCCAGCCCGAGGACTGATGCCCACAGCGGCAACTGAAAGGAGGTGCCCGTGACAAGCCAGGACTGGTTCAGCAAGGACTTCTACGCGATCCTCGGCGTACCGAAGGGTGCCTCTGAGTCCGACATCAAGAAGGCCTACCGCAAGCTCGCGCGCGACCTTCACCCGGACCGCAACCCAGGCGACGCGTCGGCCGAGCAGCGCTTCAAAGAAGTGGGTGAGGCGTACGCGGTCCTTGGCGATGCCGAACAGCGCCAACAGTACGACGCCGTGCGCGCGATGGGCGGCGGCGGTGCTCGCTTCCAGGCGGGCTCAGGCGGTGCCGGGGGCTTTGAAGACGTCTTCGGCGGGATGTTCGGCGGCGGTTCGGCCCGGGGTCAGGGCTTCGAGGACATCCTCGGCGGGCTCTTTGGCGGCTTTGGCCGTGGCCCACAGAAGGGCAATGACATCGCGGCGGCGACCGAGGTGAGTTTCCGTCAGGCGGCCAGTGGTGCGACCGTTGCCCTCACGCTCGACGGCAACAAGATCTCGACGCGCCTGCCCGCGGGCGTCACCGACGGTCAGAAGATCCGAATCCGCGGCAAGGGCCGTCCGGGCATTCAGGGCGGGCCGCCCGGTGACCTCATCCTCACGGTCCACGTAGGCAAGCACCCGGTCTTCACGATGGAGGGAAGCAACCTCCGCATGAACTTGCCCGTCTCCTTTGACGAGGCAGTCTTCGGCGCCACCGTCGAGGTGCCGACGCTGTCCGGAGAACGCGTCAAGGTGAAGGTGCCGCCCGGGACGTCGTCGGGCACCACCTTGCGCGTCAAAGGAAAAGGGATCGCGGCGAAGAACGGCACCGGCGACCTCTTGGTGCGCGTCGACGTGCACGTGCCCACCAAGCTCAACAAGGTGGCTCGCGAGGCGTTGCAAGCGTTCGCACTTGAGACCGCCAAAGAGGATCCCCGCGAGAAGTTCTACGAGGACGCGGCGCGCTGACCATGAGGACGATCGCGCCCTCGCCCTAGGCTGATCTACAGCGGCCGGAAGGAGGAGGCATGGAACAGCCCGATGTGGACGAGCCTGTCTTTCTCATCTCCGCCGCCGCGGAGCTCGCTGGCATGCACGCCCAGACGCTGCGCCAGTACGACCGGCTCGGCCTTGTCGTCCCGCGTCGGCGTCCCGGCGGGGGCCGCCGCTATTCGCTGCGGGACGTCGCCACGCTGCGCGAGGTGCAGCGGATGAGCCAAGAAGAAGGCATCAACCTTGCCGGCATTGCGCGCATCCTCACCCTCAGCAAGAAAGTCGA
>CAZRHL010000071.1:2425-7900 GCA_964600005.1 uncultured Demequinaceae bacterium | reverse complement strand
TGACCCGCCACCGCGTCTATGACATGGAAGTGGGGAGGCTATACCCCCTTTATGTGACGAAGGCCGAACGCAAGGGCCGCACCCGAGCGGAAGTCGACGAGGTCATTCGCTGGCTGACGGGCTATTCCGACGCCGAGGTCGCCGCGCACGTCGCTGCAGGCACAAACCTTGAGGACTTCTTTGCTGGCGCCCCCGCGATGAACCCCGCGCGTTCGTCCATCACGGGAGTGATCTGCGGAATCCGCGTCGAAGAAATCGAAGAAGACCTGATGCGCGAGATCCGCTACCTCGACAAGCTGATCGATGAGTTGGCACGAGGCAAAGCGATGGCGAAGATCCTGCGCGACTGACGCCGCATGTGGGGGAGGTAGCCCTCCTGAGCTCGCCACGGCGTCGGCGTCCTATTCGGTGTCGACCTCAACCGTCTTGATCCGCGCGGTATGACCCGAAACGATGCGGACATCCCGCCGCCGCACCCCGAAGTGCGAGGCGAGAGCGGCGATCACCCCCTCATTGGCAGCACCGTCCACGGCCCGCTCGCGCACATGGACCACGAGGACGCCGTCGGGACCGGCCTCGACAAGCGGACCCTTACGGCTGCCCGGCTTGGCCTGCACGCGATGCCTGCTCATGAGCCCACGCTAGCGTCGGCCGCTGTCACGGTTTGGAAAACTTTCGACTTTGGCGCTGTGCGTGTCAGACCTTTTCCGTACTTTATGAAGGTGACTCATGACATCGCCGTTGAGGCAGAAGGACTCGTCAAGTCCTTCAAGAAGACCAAGGCGCTGCAAGGCGTTTCGTTTCAAGTACCGCGCGGCAAGGTCCTTGGTGTGCTTGGGCCAAACGGCGCGGGCAAGACCACCGCGGTACGGATTCTCGCCACGTTGCTTCGGGCCGACGCTGGACGGGCCATCGTTGCCGGCCATGACGTCGCGCGCTATCCCGCGGAGGTGCGCAAACGGGTGGGCCTCACCGGCCAGTACGCCTCGATCGATGAGGAGCTGACGGGTCGCGAGAACCTCCGCATGATCGGTGAACTCCTCAATATGCGAGTGTCCGTCGCGGCGGCGCGAGCCAAAGAACTCCTTGAGTGGTTTGACCTCACGGACGCAGCGGACCGTTCCGCAAAGACCTACTCGGGCGGTATGCGCCGACGCCTTGACCTCGCCGCCTCGCTCACCGGACACCCTGAGATCGTCTTTCTCGACGAGCCCACCACCGGCCTCGACCCCGCAAAGCGCGAGGACATGTGGGACGTGGTGAGGGACATTGTGTCGACGGGCACGTCCGTGCTCCTCACAACGCAGTATCTCGAAGAGGCGGATGCGCTGGCCGACGACATCGTCGTCATCAACTACGGCGAAGTGATCGCCCATGACACAGCCGAGAACCTCAAGCGCATCACCGGCACCCAGACGCTGCGCGTGCGGCCGGCGGATCCGAGCCGCGAGGGTCAGGTACGGGACATCCTCTTGGGCGTGGGGACGCCGGGGACGAGCGTCGATACCCCGCGGCCTGGCGACTTCGCCGTGCCCGTCACCGACCACCGCGCTCTTGCTCGCGCTGTGGCAGCGCTCGAAGCGAACGATATTGAGGTGACGGAGATGTCGCTCATGCTGCCGAGCCTCGACGAAGTGTTCTTCACATTGACGGGTGAACGACGCAAGCCAAGTGCCAGCACCGATGCTGTTGAGGAGGTGGCGTCATGACCGCGACTGCTGATGCGACGCGACGGGTAGAGACAATCCCCACCGGACCTTTCGACCTCGTGCGGCACTCGTGGGTGCTTGCCAAGCGCTCCTTGGTGAAGACGTGGCGCACTCCGGAAGTGCTGGTGGACGTGACGCTCTCGCCCATCATGTTCGCGCTGCTCTTCACCTACATCTTTGGTGGAGCGATCGCCGGCTCGACATCCGACTATTTGCCTCTGCTCATCACGGGTCTCATCGGGCAGAACATTGCATTTGCGTCGGTCGGCATCGGCATTCAACTGAATGCGGACATTGAGAAGGGCATATTCGACCGCTTCAAGTCATTGCCCATCTCGCGCATTGCGCCCCTGTTCGGCGCGGCGCTTGGCGACATTGTTCGATACGTGCTGCTCATTGCGATCATGCTCGGCACGGGGTATGCGCTCGGATACCGGCTCGGAACCGACGTGTGGAGATTCCTCGCAGGTGTCGCCCTCGCGATGCTGTTCGCACTGTGCCTCGCATGGGCGCCGATGCTGGTGGGACTGCTCGCCCGCAATGAGCGTGCGGTGCAAGGCATCGTCTTCATGACGCTGTTCCCGCTCACCTTCGCGTCGAATGCCTTCGTGCCCACCGAGTCGATGCCGGGCTGGCTCAAGGCATTCGCGGACGGCAATCCGCTGTCACATCTCATCCAGGCGCTGCGAGCGCTGTGGAACGATCCGTCATTGCCCGAGGCGATGTCGAACAACGGTCACTGGCAAACACCCGTGGCGTGGACCCTTGGCTGGTGCGTGATCTTCGTCGTCGTCTTCGCACCACTCGCCATCCGCGCCTACAACCGTCGTTCCTAACTGACTCCGAAGACGCGAATGGCGCGTGGCGCCCTCAGCTCGCCACGCGCCATTCGCGCCCCGTCCTATCGCTGCAGTGACTCGATGAGCTCCTGTGCGTAACGGTGGGTCTCAGGGAGCGACTCGATCCACACTCGCGGGGGTTGGCGGACAAGGTTGCCCACCCGCATCGTGATCGCTCGCTCGGAAATGTGGTCTCGCAACAGCGCAATGCCGTTGCCGAGCATCGGGCCGCGCTCCACGAGCACTGCATAAAGGCCATCGCCAAGACGGGCCATCGGGTGGCCATCGCCATATGCGCCCTTGAGGGCTTGGCCAACGGCGGCGTTGCGCGCCATCCGCTGCCACGGATCAGCGTCCATCACGGTGACATCGATCATGACGAGCGCGTGCGTTTGCGGCACCGAGGTGCCATTGCGCGTCGCCGAGCCATACACCTCAGCCAAGCGCTGGGTCAGGTACTCAGCGGTTCCGAGGCCGGACTCAGCGTCGGCCATCTGCGGCACCGATGGCGACGCGGCTGTTCCCTCGGTCCATCCAGCGCACAGCGCACGGATCGACCGAATGGGAGCCGACTCGTAGCCGGCGGCCCGGAACAACACGGCCATGTCATCAATGGCTTCGGTGATGCCAACGCCAGCCTCGGAGCGAGCCTGACCCAGGCGGAACGCGGCTGGCGCGGTGTCGAGACGCGACTCAAGCGCCTCAACTAGGGCCTCGGTTGCCGGCGTGTACCAGTCACCCGGGCGCAACCACACAGAGTCGATGCTCGTCGACTGCCACTTGTGAAGCAGACTCGAGCTTTCGACCGTGCTGGTGGGCTGTTCGTTTCCCCTCATGCCGCATGAGACGTGGCAGGCGCGCCGCTATGACGGCGGAATTGAAGACTTTTTCGGGACTTTTTCAGCGCGACGCGCCTGTTGACGGCGAAATTGGGCCAAATTCTGGGTTTTTTGGCCGCGACGCGCGTGTTGTGACATAAGCCACTGAAAGGGTGCCTTGTGCCTAGCCCCCATAACGGGGGACCATAGGGGGATAACTGTCCGCTTTGGGCTAACTTGAGGGCATATGGGGTACGAGCAGATCGCGTTTTGGACGGAAACGTCCAGTGATCCCGAGTTGATTGCCGGTGTACGCGCCGGTGACACCTCGGCTTTTGCTGTCCTCTATGAGCGTCACGCCGACGCTGCTCGCAAGGTGGCAGCGCAGTACACGAACACTCCGGCCGATATCGACGACGTCGTGTCCGAGTCCTTCTCACGGGTGTTGCGTGCGCTGCAACAGGGCGACGGTCCGGACCTCGCGTTCCGGGCGTACCTCTTCACCATCGTGCGCCGCACCGGCATGGACATCATCAACAAGGGCATCCGCACCAAACCTCGCGATGACATGTCCCAGTTTGAGGCCGCTCTCGGGTTCGAAGCGGCCTCTGACGAGCCGGCAATGGAGGGTTTTGAGCACGGGCTTGTCGCCGATGCCTTCAAGTCGCTCCCCGAGCGCTGGCAAGCAGTGCTTTGGTACACCGAGGTGGAGAAGAAGAGCCCCAAGGACATCGCGCCACTTCTTGGCCTTTCGGCCAACGGCGTCGCCGCGCTGTCCTACCGCGCTCGTGAGGCGCTCCGTCAGGCCTACCTCCAGCAGCACTTGTCGCTCGCCGCTGATGTCAACTGCCTCGAAGTCAACACTCAGCTCGGCGCGTATGTGCGGGGCGGTCTCAACAAGCGAGAGTCCTCGCGCATCGATGACCACGTCGCAATCTGCGAGAAGTGCAGCGCGCTCGTCGCTGAACTTCAGGACGTCAACCGTGGCATGCGCTCGATCATCGCTCCGCTCGTCATGGGCGTCATTGGCGTTGGAGCCCTCGAAGGCGGCCTGCCGATCGGCGGCGCTATTGCTGGCATCGCGAGCACCGCAGGGGCCGCAGGCGGCCTGACCGGCGGCGCGGGCAGCGCTGGTGGTGCAGGTGGAGCTGGAACCGGTGGCAGTGCAGGTGCCGGAGCAGGCACGGGTGCTGGCACCGGAACAGGTGTCGGCAGTGGCGCGGGTGCAAGCACTGGCGCCGGATCGTCTGTGGGTGCGGGAGCGTCGGGCGCGAGTGTCGGCGGTGCCTCCGTCGGCGGTGCTTCCGTCGTTTCTGGGGCGACCGCGTCTGCTGGCGGTGTTGGCTTTGGAACGGCCGCGAGCGTGGCTGGCGTCGGCGCCGCGACGGTCGCGACAACGGGCGCTGCGCTTCCAGGCACCGCCACGGGAGCGGGGGCCACGAGCGCCGCAGGCACCGTGGTCGGAACCGGCACTGCAGCAACGGGCGCGGTCAGCACTGGTATCGGCGCGGTGAGCGCCGGCACGGGTGCGGTGACCGCCGGAGCCGGAGCAGCGGGCGTCGGCATCGCAACCGGCGGAATCCTTGCCGGAGCAGGAAGCGTGCTGATCCCTGCGGCTGCAGTGGTGGGCGTCGCCTCTCTCGCCTTCGCCGGCGCCGGATACTTCGGTGTCTTTGACCCGGCCACACCCACAGATGACAACCCTGCCCAGGCCGAGGAACTCGCTCCCGCCCCTGACGCGCCTGCGGGCGGCAACGGCGGCTCGGGCGGCTCGGGCGGCAGCGGCGGGCGCGAGGAAGCCCCTGAGCAGTCAGCACCCCCAGCCGACGACGCTCCCTACACCTCCACTCCTGACGACTCGCCCGCGCGTGGCACCGGTGGTTCTGGTGGCAGCGGTGGTGCTGGTGGAACTGGCGGCAACGGTGGAACCGGCACGACGCCCGGAACTGGCGGCACTGGCACGGTGCCGGGCTCAGGTGGCGCCGGCGGTGATGGCGGCAACGGCGGTACTGGTGGAACTGGCGGTGATGGCGGCAACGGCGGTACGGGCGGAACTGGCGGAACTGGCAATGCTCCCGGCACCGGTGGGACTGGCGGTGATGGCGGCAC
>CAZRHL010000071.1:0-2325 GCA_964600005.1 uncultured Demequinaceae bacterium | reverse complement strand
GACGGAGGATCCGGCAGTGACCCGCTGCCCCCGACCTCTCCTCGTCTGACGCTCGCTAAGGCTCCGCTCGACTTCCTTGAGGTCTCCGAGTCGAACCCCTCGGTGGGCATGGCCGTCGCAAATACCGGTGACGGTGACGCCGATGACGTCACTGCGCAGATCACGCTTCCCGCTGGCCTCGCCTTCGCGCCCCCGCCTGGTGGCGCATCGTCGCTCATGGCCGTGCCGGTGCAGCGTCTCCACGACTTCCTCGCCTTCCACTCGACGGGCGAGATCGCCATTGGCGACTGGACGTGCTCCTTTGAGGGTGCTACCGCCGAATGCGGTCTCCCCACTCTTCCCGCGGGCGGTCAGACCGGCTTTGACGTCCCCGTCGACATCACGGGCGCAGTGCCAGAGGGCGCCGTCACGAGCTTTGTTGTGACCACAGGCGATCAGACGATCGAGTACTCGGTGCTCACCGGCGTGGACGTCAATGATGAAGACGTTGACGTCATCTACACAGGCGAGGGCCAATTGGCAGCGATGCACGTGGGTGCGACGCTCATGGGATGTGACCTCACGCAAGTGGCGTGCCGCAACGTGATGAAGTCGAACGCGAGCAGCTCGAATGGCGAGTACAACAACAACGGCTGGGCGATGATGCCTCTCAATGAGGCGGACGGCGAGTTCAACTCGGCGTCGACCACGCTCACGTTGCCCGAAGGCTCTGTGGTCACCTACGCCAGCCTCGAGTGGGCGGCCAACCGCTACGTCACAGATGCCTTCAGCGGCGCACTCGACTCAGCACGCCTGCGCGGTCCGGGACAGGCTGACTACACGCCGATCACAGCGGATTCCGTTTCGCAGACCACTGACCCGGACGGCCGCATCTACTACCAGGCACGCAAGGACGTCACGGAGATTGTGAAGTCGTTGGGCACTGGCGAATGGTCACTTGCTGACATCGCGCTTTCGGCGACCTCAAAGGACCCGGACCGCACATACTTCGGCGGATTCGCTCTCACCGTCATCTACGGCAACCCGTCGCTCAACGACTCTCGCGTTGCGATCTTCGACGGTGCCCAGTGGGTGTCGACGGCAAACAAGGCGGACTTCACCTTCGCGACCACGGCGCCTGCCAAGGTGACGCTCGGCTGGACGGCTTGGGAAGGCGACCGCGGCCTCCAGGGCGACCGCATCGACATCGACGGCGACACCTTCGCGCCGCTGCGCTGGAATGGCTCGTCCACCAACGTGGGCGACTCCGGAAACGCCGCTGACTCCACCGCCTTCGGTGGACGCCACGCAAACACCCTTGGTGTGGACGCCAAACTCTTCCGCCCTGGCAACGTGCCCGCGGGTGTTCACAAGGTGACAGTGCGCACCGACGGCGACAACTTCTTGCTCAGCACCCTCACGGTCACCATCGACTACCCCGATTGAGCTCGAACTAGACGGTGATGGCCCCGCTCGGGTCCCACGGCTGCTGAAGCTGCCGCGCAGTGCGCGCCGCATGATCGATCCCAAAATCGCGAGCCACGATGTGAAGCGCCATGTGAATGCCTGAGGTGAGTCCACCCGACGTGACAACTCTGCCCTCATCCACCCAGCGCACGTCCCGTTCCACCTGAGCCACGTTGCCGGTACTCGCGAGCAGGTCGAGATCCTCCCAATGCGTCGTTGCGCTCTTGCCGTCGAGCATCCCGGCGTGGGCGAGGAGGAACGAGCCGGTGCAGACAGATGTGACAACGTCCGCTGCGCCAGCAAGCACGCGCACAGCGTCACCGATTGCGGGGTCGGCAACCGCCGCGTCGATGTCGATCGTGCCCGGCACCACGACAAGGTCAACGGGTCCCGCGTGTGCGGCATCGGCAAGTGCCGTCAGCGTCATGCCGCCGAAAGCGACCACGTCCTGGCCGCCCGGGCTGACCAGGCGCACGTCGTATTGCGGGGCGTGTCCGTCGCGCTCGGCCAAGCGGGACGCCGTCAGAAACACCTCGTATGGACCGCCTGCGTCGATGAGATCGAAGCCGTTGAACACCAGGATTGCCACGCGTCGAGTCATGCGGACACCCTATGGCGGCCCGATGGTGCCGGTGAGGATCGAACTGAGCCCGAAAGCACGAACGCGCGGCCTCCGCGACGCCAGGACTCGAGATGAGCCTGGCGGCGAGGTGGCCGCGCGTTATGCGGGGAGACGCCGTTGGGGAACGGCTGTCAGGCCTTCTTGGTCGCCTGAGCGTTGACCTCGTACGAGGTGTTCGTGGCCTCAAAGAAGTTCACCAGCTGGAGGGTGTCGTTCGCAGTGGCCATCCACTTGGCGGGGTTGGACACGTTGAACTC
>CAZRHL010000070.1:0-9930 GCA_964600005.1 uncultured Demequinaceae bacterium | reverse complement strand
ACACGCCCACCTGGTACTCGCCGTTGGGACGGCGCTTGTACTGGGTGTAGAACGTCGCCACCGCCGACACCTCGGGCGGGGTGAGGCCCAGCTGGTCGGCGCAGAACTGGATGCCATCCGGCGAGATGTAGCCGTCGATCGACTGCACGAGGTGCAGCATCGGCAGCAGCGCGGAGCGCTCCACCGGGTAACGGCTCTTGATCTCGGCGGCGTCCTTGGTGAGCGCCGCGAGGGTGGACTCGTCGTAGGTCATCGGTCGACGCCTCCCAGGACCATGTCAATTGTCGCGATCGCGACCACCACGTCGGCCACCTGACCGCCTTCGGTGAGCGCGGAGAGCGCCTGCAGGTTGTTGAAGCCGGGGTCACGGAAGTGGGCGCGCCACGGCTTGGTGCCGCCGTCGGACACTACGTGGACGCCGAGGAAGCCCTTCGGGTTCTCGACGGCGGCGTAGGCCTGACCGGCCGGCACGGGGAAGCCTTCGGTCACCAACTTGAAGTGGTGGATGAGTGCTTCCATCGATTCGCTCATGATGTGGCGGATGTGCTCAAACGAGTTGCCCTGGCCGTCCGAGCCAACGGACAGCTGCGACGGCAGCGCGATCTTCTTGTCCGCCACCATGACGGGTGCGCCCTCAAGCTGTTCGAGGCGATCCGCGCACTGCTCAACGATCTTGAGCGACTCGTAGCACTCCTCAAGACGGAGCACCACGCGGCTGTACGCGTCGGCATCCGTTGAGGTGGGGATCGCGAAGTCGTAGGTCTCGTAGCCCGCGTAGGGCTCGGACTTGCGCAGGTCGTACGGCACACCCGCCGAGCGGAGGATGGGGCCCGTGATGCCGAGCGCCATGCACGCCGCAAGGTCGAGAGTCGCCACACCCTGAAGGCGGCCCTTGAAGATCGGGTTCTCCAGCTGGAGCAGCGCAAGCTCGTCAACACGCTGACGAACCTTGGGGATCATCTCGCGGATCATCTGCACCGCGCCCTCAGGAGTGTCGACCGCCACGCCGCCGGGACGGATGTAGGCGTTGTTGACACGCAGGCCCGTGATCGCCTCGATCACCTTGAAGGTCTCTTCACGGCCGATGAAGGCCGTGGTCATGACGGTGGTCGCACCCATCTCGTTTCCACCGGTGCCGATGGCGACAAGGTGGGAGCCGATACGGGTGAGCTCCATCATGAGCACGCGGAGCACGTTGGCGCGCTCCGGGATCTCATCGGTGATGCCGAGCAGCTTCTCGGCACCCATGCAGAACACGGCCTCGTTGAACATCGGCGCCACGTAGTCCATACGCGTGCAGAACGTGACGCCCTGCGTCCACGTCCGGTACTCCATGTTCTTCTCGATGCCGGTGTGCAGGTAGCCGATGCCGGCACGGCACTCGGTGACGGTCTCGCCTTCGACCTCGAGCATGATGCGGAGCACGCCGTGGGTGGACGGGTGCTGCGGACCCATGTTGAAGACGAGTCGCTGCTCGCCAAGGCGCGTCGCCTCCTCGGCAACGTCAGACCAGTCGCCGCCGAAGACGGTGAACTCAGGCGCGGTGCCGTCGTCGTCGCCAAGGCCGGCCGTGGCCTGGGGAGCGGTGTGCTCAGTCGTCATCGCGTCCTCCTACCTGTACTGCCGACGCTGGTCGGGGGAGGGAATCTCCGCACCCTTGTACTCGATCGGGATGCCGCCGAGCGGGTAGTCCTTGCGCTGCGGGTGGCCTACCCAGTCATCTGGCATCTCGATGCGCGCGAGGCCGGGGTGGCCGTCGAAGATGATGCCGAAGAAGTCCCACGTCTCACGCTCATGCCAGTTGTTGGCCGGGTAGACGGACGTGATGGACGGGATGTGCGGGTCCCCCTCGCTCACCGACACCTCAAGGCGAATCCGTCGGTTGTGGGTGATCGACTGGATCGGGTAGACCGCGTGCAGTTCGCGGCCCGTGTGGGCCGGGTAATGGACGCCGCTCACACCGAGGCAGAACTCGAAGCGGAGGTCCTGATCGTCGCGCAGGTGCTGGCACACCTCCACGAGGTGCTCACGCGCGATGTGGAGCGTCAGCTCGCCGCGGTCGACGATCACGGACTCGATCGCCGCCTCGGCCTTCGCGCCAAGCAGCTCTTCAAGGACGTCGATGACCTCGTCGAACCAGCCGCCGTAGGGACGCTGCGCGGGGGTGGGCTCGTACACGAACTGCGTGAGACCGTCGTAGCCGGAGGTGTCGCCGCGTGCGGCGAACATGCCCTGACGCACGTTGATGAGAGTGCGACCACCAGGGCTCACGGGGCCGATCTCGGCGCCGTCGGCGGGGCGGTTGTCGATGGCGTCGCTCACCGGAGCAGGCCCTTCATGTCGGAGGTGGGGGTCGCTGCGAGTGCCGCCGCCTCAGCCGCTGCCGCCACCTGCTTGCGGTGGCCGAGCATCGGCTTCTCCTTGGCGAGCTCATGCACCTTGAGCAGCGCGTTGATCAGCATCTCGGGGCGCGGCGGGCAGCCAGGCAGGTAGATGTCAACCGGCACCACGTGGTCCACGCCCTGAACGATCGCGTAGTTGTTGAACATGCCGCCGGAGGAGGCGCACACGCCCATGGCAAGCACCCACTTGGGCTCGGCCATCTGGTCGTATACGCGGCGCACGATGGGCGCCATCTTCTGGGACACCCGGCCAGCGACGATCATGATGTCGGCCTGACGCGGGGAACCGCGGAACACCTCCATGCCGAAGCGAGCGAGGTCAAAGCGGGGCGTGCCCGTGCTCATCATCTCGATGGCGCAGCAGGCCAAACCGAAGGTGGCAGGCCACATCGAGCCCGCGCGCGCCCATCCGGCGAAGTCTTCGAGCTTGCCGATGATGAACGGAGGTGCGTCAGTGTGGTCACTCATCGAGTCACTCCCAGTCGAATCCGCCCCGGCGCCACTCATACACAAAGGGGATTGTGATGAGCACCAGGAAGGTCAGGATCGCCAAGAACCCGAACAGCGCCAGCTGTCCATATGCGACCGCCCACGGATAGAGGAACACCACCTCGATGTCGAAGATGATGAAGGTCATCGCGACGAGGTAGTACTTGATAGGGATGCGCCCACCGCCGATGGCGCCGGGGGTTGGCGTCAGGCCCGACTCATACTGGTCGAGCTTTGCGGCGTTGTACCGCTTTGGTCCAATGACGGCGCTCGCCGCGAGACCCGCTCCGGCAAGGAGTGCCGCGATCACGATCATCACGACGATCGGCACGTATGGATTCACGGTCGTGTCCTTCCCGTCGCTATGCCGCCGGCGCGATCTTCACGAGGGCGGCGAGGAGCTTGTCTGCCCACGTGCCGCCGCGCGGCTCGTAGACGTCTGCCAGCAGTCTAGAGACAAATTTCATGATGAGCGGACGGGGCAGACCGTACCGTGTGCAGACCCTCATCACGCTCGGATGTTCGATCAGGTTCGCAAACACGCGACCGAGTGAGTAGTACCCACCCAAGTCGTCCTTCATCATCCTCGCATAGGAGGCGAGAGCCTTCTCCTTGGCGGCATCGTCGCCAGCTTCACGCCAGGCGACCATCGCCTCGGCGGCACGGCGCGCGGCCTGCATCGCATACGCGATTCCCTCGCCATTGAACGGATTGACCATGCCACCCGAATCGCCCACGAGCATCATGCCGGGCACGTAATGCGGCTGGCGGTTGAAGGCCATGGGGATCGCGGCGCCCTTGACGTCCCCGATCTGCTCCCCGAACTCCCAGTCGTGGGCCGAGTGCTCGAGCCAGTCGGCGAGCAGCGCCTTGTGATCGAGCTTGGATGGGGTGCCCTTGGCGCTGAGCGTCCCCAGGCCCACGTTTGCGGTGCCATCACCCAGGGGAAATATCCAGCCATAGCCAGGCAGCAGCTTCGAGTTGCCGCGCTCGCCATCCCAAATCTCCAGGTGTCCCTCCATCCACTCCTCTTCATGCCGAGGTGTGGTGAGGTAGGTGCGCACGGCAACGCCCATCGGACGGTTCTTCTTGCGCTCGATGCCAAGTCCGAGCGCAATACGGGCGCTCACGCCGTCCGCGGCAATAACAAGAGGTGCGCGGTACTCGACGCTCTGCCCCACCTTGCGACCGTTCTCATCGGTCTGGCGAGCGCTCACACCCACCACACGGCCGTCGCCGTCCTGAATGGCCTTGTCGACGTACCAGCCCTCACGAACGTCGGCCCCTGCGGCGCGGGCGTGGTTGGCGAGGCGCTCATCGAACTGGGCGCGCGGAAGGCTGAGGCCGTAGCGCGGGAAGGCGTCGAGGTCGTGCCACGGGAACTCGAGGCGGTGACCGCCGCCCACCATGCGCAGGCCGACGTTGCGGATCCAGCCCTCTTCACGCGGAGTGGGCAAGCCGATGAGGTCGATCTCGCGAACAGCGCGCGGGGTCAGCCCATCGCCGCACACCTTTTCTCGGGGGTAGTGCGACTTCTCAAGCGCGATGACGTCAAAGCCTTCGACGGCGAGGTACCGTGCCGCCGCAGCGCCGCCGGGACCGGCCCCCACGATGATGACGTCGGCCTCAGTTTTCACGGAGACCAGCCTAAGTCGTCCCGCGTCATGGTGAGGCCCGGGGTCCTAGACGGCAGGTCCTAGACGTCCCAGTTCCTCGTGACGGCGTGTCAGTAACGCTGACGCCAGGTTCCCTGCTTGTCGTGGAAGTCCATCGTCTTGACACTTCGCTGCACATCTTTGGGTGCCTCGGGATTCCGTGCGGCGCGGTTCAGCTCCGAGATTGCTTGGGCGTGGAAGTACTCGTCGGTGCCTGGCGCCGCCTGCGGGTCCGGCCAACGCTGCGCCTCGAGGTGGAAGCCCACGACGTTCGTGATGCGCAATTCGAGAGGCACGCCCGCTGCCGCCGGATCTTGACCCCGGTAGACGAAGGTGGAACCAGGCGCGATGCGCTGACCTTGGGGGCTGCGAGCCGCCCGCGCGCGGCGGCGCTCTTCTTTATGCGCCGCGAACTCGTCGAGGAACGTGCCGGTGATCGCTGCGCGAATGGGCTGAATGATGAGACGCACCGCCTCGATAGCGATCCAGACGGCGAAGATGAGACCGACCCGCAACGCACGCTTACGAACGCCATAAGAGGTCTCTGTGGCTCCGCTGTCGCCGATGAGGGCTGAGACAAGGAGCACTCCCGCCACAGAGACCACAAGGGCAAGGGCAAGCGTGAACAACCGCTTGAGAAGGGTGTCGACAAAGGGGTTGTTGATCCAGCGCGCGCGGTACCAGCTCACGGTTACTCCTCGGATGGGGACAAAAGGTCCCCGAACTCTAGTGGCACCGGCATGGGGTGCCGACACAGCGTCGTACCCTTGAGCGGTGAGCATCGACGCGGCGGCGCCCGGTCCCCTGGCCGTCAGGACGGTCGAGATCGACGACCCCGGCGATCTGCTCGCCGCCCTCCCCCAGCAGGGCATCTCATGGGTGCGGCGAGGCGAGGGCATGGTCGCGTGGGGAGAGGTCGCCCGGATTCACTCCGCTGGCGCCTCCCGCTTCGACGAGGCGCTGCTGTGGTGGCGGCGCATCACCCGTCACGCCGTGGTGCGCGACGACCTTCGCTTGCGCGGCACCGGACTCATCTCCTTCGGCTCCTTCTCTTTTGCGGACGACGCCGCGGCCGGCGGGACGATGATCGTCCCCCGCTACGTGCTCGGCAGGGTGGATGGCCGCTCCTTCTTCACGGTCATCGGTGACGATCCCGAAGACGAGACGACGCTCGCTCACGCGGTTGCCGACGCGTCCCCTGCTCCCCCGTTGCCGTCCGTCACGTTGCAGCCGGGAGACGAGTCAGGGTGGAGCGCAGCGGTGTCCGCTGCGGTCGGGCGCATCGAGTCGGGTGAGGTGGACAAGGTGGTGCTCGCCCGTGCGGTCGAGGCCCGTGCCGACGGGCCGATCGATGTGCGACCTGTGCTGCGGCGCCTCGCCGAGGACTACGACATGTGCTGGACGTTCCACGTGGACGGGATGCTTGGCGCGACACCTGAGCTGCTCGCCCGCGTCGATCACGGCCTTGTCACGTCTCGCGTGCTTGCGGGCACCATCCGCATGACGGGAGACGAGACGGCGGACTTGGCGCGGGCGGCGAAACTCGCCCGCTCATCGAAGGACCGCGAAGAGCATTCATACGCAGTCCACTCGGTCAGTCAGGTGCTTGCCGCACACTGCGCCTCGGTCAACGTGCCCGATGAGCCATCGGTGCTGCACCTGCCCAACGTCATGCACCTCGCCACCGACATCACCGGGGCGTTGTCGAGCCCGGTGGGGGCACTCGACCTCGTGAGCGAGTTGCACCCCTCGGCAGCGGTGTGCGGAACACCGACTCTCGCCGCCGCGCGCGTCATCGACGAGTTGGAAGACCTCGACCGCGCGCGTTACGCGGGACCGGTGGGCTGGATCGGCGCGGCAGGCGATGGCGAATGGTGCATTGCACTGCGCTCCGCCGAGATCTCCGCGGAGAACCCAAGCCGCATGCGTCTGTTCGCCGGTTGCGGCATCGTCGCAGCGTCGAACCCCACGTCAGAGTGGGCCGAATCTGAGGCAAAGCTGGAGCCGATGCGCGCCGCACTCGGCCTCGCAGAGAGCTAGCCGCAGCAGGTCCTACACGCCAACGAAACCGAGGTCGCGCGGAGAGATCACCCGTGCCTCGACCACATCAATGCCCACCGGCGCCTTCTTCAGCGCCTTGCGCAGGTCGCTCTTGCTTTCGACGAGCGAGTACGACGCTCCATAGGCCTTGGCGAGCGCCTCAAGATCAGCGCTGTGCGGCGTCGTGAAGACCCGGCGCAAGCGATCAGGGTTCGCCGACGAGTGCTCAAGCGACGAAAAGATCGTGCCGCCGCCGTCGTTCACCACCACCATGCGCACGTGAGGCGTCGCCTCGTCGGTCCCCACCAGAAGGCCGCCAGCGTCGTGCAGGAACGTCACGTCACCGATGAGCGCGGTGACCGGCTTGCCCAAGCCAAGCGCGAGGCCGATCGCCGTTGACGTGGTGCCGTCGATGCCGGACAGGCCACGGTTCGCGACAAGCGTTGGGGCCGCGCCGGGCTCCCATACGGGCGCGATGTCGTCGACCATGCGGATCGGACCAGAAGAGCCAATGAACGCGACGTCGTCAGCGCCAAGCGCCTCGACCACCACACGCGCTACGGTGCGAGCACCCCATTCACGCCCAACACCAGGCACGGCCTCACAGGCCTGCCCCCATGCCTGCATCCACTCGTTGTCGCGCTTGCCCAGCTGAAGCCACTCGTCCGGCACCGCGTGGAGGACGCGTTCGGCGTGACGAGGAGCTTCACGCCATCGAGCACCGTGGCCGGCGACGTACAGCGCCGGCGCCTTGTCGATCAAGTGCTGAATGGGCCGCGACAGCGTGGGCCGGCCCACCACGATCACTTGGCGTACCTGTTCCGCAAGCGCACGGCCAGCGTCGGTCCGGAGTGCGGCGGCGTAACACGGGAGTGCGTTCGGACCGGTGCGCGCGCCCGAGGTCGGCTCGGCCAGCAGCGGCCAGTTGTGGGCCTCCGCAACAAGACGGGCACGATCCCCTGCGCCGTCGCCTGCGATGACAACGGTGTGCGGTTCATCGGGGAGCCTGCCGCCGCGAGGATTGATCGCGCCCTTGAGACGCTGACGGGTGCGGTCGACAAGCGTGGCGCGCTCGCGATCGACGGTGGGCCATTCGCCGCCGTCCGGGCCAAGGGGCTCACGGAACTCGACGTTGAGGTGGACCGGGCCGGGGGCCGCCGCCGTCACATCCCGATCGGGTTTGCCGATCGCCCAGTGCATGGCGCGCGCCGCAAGCAAGGTCGCGCGTCCGCCCCGTTCACCGTCTTCCGGTGCGGCCGACGTCGCCTCCCAGCGCACGAAGGCACCGAAGATGCCCTCTTGGTCGGTGGTCTGATTGGCGCCGATTCCACGCAGCTCTCGCGGACGATCGGCGGTGAGCAGCATGAGCGGCAGGCCGGCGTGGTGCGCTTCCATCACGGCGGGCAGGAGGTTGCCGACGGCTGTGCCTGACGTGGTGACGATGCCAACGGGACGGAGTGTGCCCTCGAGTTCACCAGCACGGGCGATACCGAGGGCAAGGAAGGCGGCAGCGCGCTCATCAATGCGCACATGAAGGGTGATCTCGGGGGCACCGGCGGGCCGGTCCGCAGACGCCGCTTCGGCAAGGGCATGAGCGAGGGGGCCTGATCGCGAGCCGGGGCACAACACGAAGTCGCGCATTCCATTGGCAGCGAGTGCCGCAACTAGCTCTCTGGCATAGGCAGCACTGGGATTGGTCATGGGCACACTCTAAGTTGCCTGGGAGAAAGACGCCCGGCGATCGGCACGAGCGGGTCGTCCACCGTGTCCGTGGCAAGGAGTGTGCCGGTCCCCAGGCCGTGGGCGAGTCCAGCGTCGGGCAACGCGAGTGCCGCGCTGAGCGCCGCGGCGAGACCCACCGATGACTCCATTGCAGAGGACACGACCACCGGCAGGCCGTACCGCTGTGCCATCGCCACCACGGCCCGGGCCCCGCCCAAGGGCGAGGGTTTGAGCACGAGGATGTCGGCAGCGTCGGCCCGGACCACGGCGTCCACATCCCCGGTGAGGCGGATCGATTCGTCAGCGGCGATGCGCGTGGACACCGCGCGGCGGACGCGCGCGAGGTCCTCAACCGACGCGCATGGTTGCTCAACATATTCAAGTCCGTCCGCGCCGCCGGTGCGGGCTGCGCTGTCCAAGGCCGCGATTGCGGCAATCGCTGCGTCTGGAGTCCACGCGCCGTTGGCGTCAACGCGCACCTTGCCGCCTGGGCCGAGCGCGCTGGCGACCGCCTCGACGCGAGCGCAGTCGGCACGGAGCGTTGCCGCTGGATCGGGGTCGCCCCCGCGCGGGCCGCCCACCTTCACCTTTGCCGTACGGCAGCCGTACTTTCGAACCAGGGCCTGCGCAGCGTCGGCGTCAACTTCGGGGATGATCTGCGCCGTCTCGACGCTGTCGCGCACCGGCACGGGCAGGTCGCCGCGCGCCGCCTCCATCGCCGCGGCCCACCACCGTCCACGCTGCTCGGGGCTGTAGTCGGGGAACGGGGAGTACTCACCCCACGCGTCGGCGCCATCCGGGCCAGTGCCGCGAATGAGAACGCCCGAGCGCTCTGTGAGGCCGCGAAAACGCACGTTGAGGCGCACGGTGAACGGCCAAAACTCCACCCCCCCACCCTAAGTGGTAGACCACCTCTCGGGTTTGGCGCCCACCTCCCTCGTAGTGGTAGACCACCTCTCCGGTTTGACGGGCATGTCAACATGGGCCTCACCGTTACGCTCGGAGCATGAGTGAGCTGCCCACCCAAGTCTCGGACCTCATGGACCCGTCCCAGTGGCGCGCGATTGACGGCTTCCCCGACGCGGACATCACGTATCACCGGTGGGTGTCGCGGGATTCGGATGGCGAGCGCGACCTGCCCGCGGTACGCATCGCGTTCAACCGGCCAGAGGTGCGCAACGCCTTCCGTCCGCAAACGGTCGACGAGCTGTATCGCGCTCTCGACCACGCGCGGATGACACCCGACGTTGGCACGATCATCCTCACTGGCAATGGACCTGCGGCCGACGGCGTCCATGCGTTCTGCTCGGGCGGCGACCAGCGGATTCGTGGCCGGGATGGGTACCTCTATGAGGGGTCTGCCGCCGATGCGCCGGCGTACGGGGGGCGGCTGCTCAGCGCAGCGGGTGGCTGACCCAGACGTTCGGCTCGACGTAGACGGCGTAGTCGTGGTCGGGCTCGACGTGGACGGGGGTGAGCCCGCCCGGCACCTCCACCGGGCCCGGCCGGTCGAACGGGAGGCCGGTCCACGCGCGCCACTCGGCGAGGGTGCCGGAGATCGTCATCGAACGCGGCGCCACCTTGACGATCTCCGCTCCGGCCCGTACGTGGACGCGCAGCCA
>CAZRHL010000069.1:0-9980 GCA_964600005.1 uncultured Demequinaceae bacterium | reverse complement strand
GGCGGACGGCATCGGCGATCGTCGCGTCGGCGTCGGAACGGATCTCGACGGCGAGCGCCCCTTGGCCGGGCGCTGGCACCATCACCTCATAGGAGAGGAGCTGGCTCGCCTCGTCGGAACGGCCGATGCGGTTGAGTCCCGCCGCAGCAAGCACGACGGCGTCAAAGCGCTCACCCACCGCCTTGAGACGGGTGTCGACATTGCCCCGCAGACCGTGAACATCGAGGTCCGGACGGGTCGCGAGCAACTGGGCGGCACGTCGCGGCGAACCGGTGCCGACCTTGGCCCCATGAGGCAGTTCCGCGAGGGTCTTGCCTGCCGAGCACAGCGCATCTCGCGCGTCCTCCCGAGCAGGAATCGCGGCAAGTTCGATGCCTTCGGCGGGACCTACCGGCATGTCCTTGAGCGAGTGAACTGCGATATCGCATTCGCCAGCGAGGAGCGCGGTGCGCAAGGCGCTGACAAAGACCCCCACCGACGATTGGCCGGTGAGCGGGGTGGTGGTCGTGTCGCCCTCGGTGGTGACGATGTGGAGTTCGACGGTGAGGTCGATGCCTTTGGAGCGGGCAGCTGCCTCGAGATCGTCGGCCACCATGCGGGACTGGGTGCGAGCGAGCGCGCTTCCGCGAGTGCCAAGCAGCAGTCTCATATCGTTATCGTCCCATGCAGTGCTCGGGGGATTCCCGGCTAGATTTCTGTGTCGTCGGTGCCAGGGCTCTCGGCGTTCTGCGTCCCGCCCGCGCGTCGGCGTGCGGCAGTCATCGTGCCGAACAACGCCGCAGCAAGGGCGACAGCGATGGCAACCCACACCGCCACGGATACGCCCGAGTTCGCGTCGCCGCTCTCACCCGACGGGGCGGGGCTCGGCGTCTCGGTGGCAGCGATGTCCGTCACAACGGGCGCAGCAGACGCGGACGCTGTTGGCTCTTCGCTCGGCTCGCTCGGCTCGGGCGCGGGCGGAGCTGCCGCGACGTATGCAAGGGTCCCTTCGATCGGGTGACCATCCTCTGCGACAATCCGCCACGAAAGCGTCGCGTCTCCTGCGGCCACCTCGGGAATCGTCACGATGAGCGTTCCCGCCTGCGACAAATCGACCGCAGCCGCTGTCACCGTGCCGGTCGAGTCAGTGACCGAGGCCTCGGCGCCCAAGTCGAGCAACGCGGACGAGAAGGTGAGCGTCACCACGTCTCCCGCCTCGACCGTTGCCCCCTCAGCTGGGTCCACTCCAACGAGTTGCGTGTGCGCCTGAGCGGGAAGGGCGATGAGGAAGGCCGCGGTGAGCGAGGCGAGCACAGACAGCGCGATGCGAAGGATTGTTCTCATGAGGTCCATTGTCCCCCACTTCGGAGCACACATGACCCGACCGAAACTCACGCCGTACGCCACAATGAACCCGTGAAGGTTGCCCTTGTCGCGGAGTCGTTCCTGCCGCACTCGAATGGGGTGACGAATTCGCTCCTGCGGGTGATCGACCATTTGGCGAGCCGCGGGGACGAGGCGATGGTGATCGCCCCCGAATCGCGCGGCTCCGAAGGGCCGGTGCGCTACGGCATCGCATCGATCACCCGGCTGCCTGCGATGGGCTGGCCGGGGTATCGGGATGTGCGGGTTGCGCTCAGCGGTGTGGGCAAGATTTCGCGAGTGCTCGAGGAGTACGAACCGGACGTGGTCCACCTCGCATCGCCCTTCACTCTTGGATGGACCGCGGTGCGCGCCGCAAATGAACTCGACCTGCCCTGTGTCGCGGTGTATCAAACGGAGATCCCGAGCTACGCGGAGCGCTACAACCTCGGCTGGGGCGAAGGCATTCTGTGGAACCGCGTGCTCAATATTCACGAGCGTGCTGACCTCACCTTGGCGCCGTCGACGTACGCGATGCGGCAGCTCGAACAGTTGGGTGTGCCGCGATTGCGCCTCTGGCCCCGGGGCGTTGATGCCGAGCGGTTCCACCCCAGCAAACGCTCGGAAGAGCTGCGTTCCGCATGGGCACCGCATGGCGAAGTGGTGGTGGGCTACGTGGGCCGCCTCGCCGCCGAGAAGCGCGTGGAAGATCTCGCGCACCTCGCCTCGATTCCCGGCATCAGCGTCGTCATCGTGGGGGAAGGCCCGTCACATGAAAAGCTCCGCACGATGCTTCCCGACGCGCACTTTCTTGGCTTCTTGACGGGCGAGGACCTTGCCCACGCCGTGGCGAGTTTCGACCTGTTCGTTCACTGCGGTGAGCTTGAGACCTTCTGCCAGACGATTCAGGAGGCTCTTGCCTCGGGCGTGCCCGTCGTCGCTCCGCGCCGGGGCGGGCCGATCGACCTTGTCGACCACGGCGAGACGGGCTTCCTCTATGCGCCGGGAGACATCGACGGCTTTGTCGCCGCGGTGACATCGCTCGTCGAGTCACCGCAGCTGCGTGAGGAGTTCTCGGGTCACGCACGTCTCTCGGTCGAAGGGCGCACGTGGGAAAAGGTGTGCGAACGGCTCATCGACTACTACGCCGAGGCCACTCGGATACGCGGCGAGCTGCCCGAGTTGCCGGCCGCCGTGGACAAAGCGGTGAAGGGCCTCGCGTGGCGACCCTCTGAGACGAGCGGGCATACGCGTGGAATCCACCGCTCAGAGCATCGCAAGGACACGCACTGATGCGGATTGCTCACATCGCCAACTTCTACGGGCCGACGTCGGGGGGCCTGCGCACAGCGATGCACGCGCTGGGCGCCGGATATGCGGAGCTCGGGCACGAGATGCTTCTCATTGTGCCGGGCGCAGAAGACGCCGACGAGGACACGCCATACGGGCGGCGGATCACCCTCAAGTCACCCATCGTTCCTGGTACCGGCGGCTACCGGGTGATCCTCCGAACCTCCCGGGTGCGGGCTGCGCTGCGGGACTTCGCCCCTCACGTGCTCGAGGTGTCCGATCGCACGAGCCTCCGCGGCATCGGCAGGTGGGCACGCAGACAGGGCATCCCGTCAGTGTTCTTCTCCCACGAGCGTGCCGATGGGATCCTGCGCGCGAACCTCCCTCGTTGGATGTCGCGGATGCTTCCCGTCGACGCGTTGGCCGATTGGCACAATCGAGGCACCTCCCGACGCTTCACAACAGTTGTGTGCACCACCGACTTTGCGCGGGCTGAGTTTGAGCGGGCGGGTCTGCCAGCGGTCAAGATTCCGCTGGGCGTCGACCTCGAGCGCTTCACCCCCGCCAACTACAGCGCGGCTGTGCGGACACAGTTCGCTGGTGATGACGAGGCGCTCATCTTCATGGCGTCGAGGCTGTCAACAGAGAAGCGACCCGAACTCGCCATCGATGCGATCCGCATGCTGGTGGAGCGGGGCCTGGCGGTCCGGCTCGTGAGCGCAGGAACCGGCAACATCGACGCGGCGATGAGGGCGAGGGCTGGCGATCTTCCGGTGACGTTCTTGGGCTTTGTCACGGATCGCGATCTGTTCGCACAGCTGCTCGCCTCGGCGGACGTGGTCGTGGCTCCAGGACCCATTGAGACGTTTGGATTGGCAGCGCTCGAGGCGCTCGCCTCGGGGACTCCCGCTGTTGTCAACGCGGCATCGGCCCTGCCCGAGGTCGTGGCCGACGCCGGAGTTGCGGCAGCAGGCTCCGCGGAGTCCTTCGCGGATGGGATTGAGGAGGTCCTGCGCAAAGACGAGCGCACCCGGCGCCGTGTTGCGAGGGACCGTGCGGAGGCGATGCCATGGTCGGCGACGGTGACGAGGCTCCTTGACCTCCACAGCGCGGCGAGCGCCGCGGCGCGCTTCTGACCCCCGACTTGGCTGTGGGGGCCGGTGCTTTTGCACCGGCCCCCACTACATCGAGGAGGCGGGATCTAGACCAGCCACTGGTTCTTCTGCACGATGGGCAGCTTGCGCCACCAGTTGCCAAGTCCGATGGACTGGCGCTGCAGTTCGACGTAGACGGTGGCCACACCGGCAACTGCGTAGATGACGTGGTAGTCGACGACGGGGTTGGTGCCGACGACGGCGCCGGGCCATGCGTGCGAGACGTACATCATGGCGAGCATCGCGACACCGCACCACGAGGCGATCTTGGTGCCGATGCCGAGCATGAGCGCGAGGCCGATGCCGAGCAGACCGATCATGAAGATCCAGTCGGTCCAGCGCTGGTCGCCGAGCGAGACGAAGACGTCCTCGAGCGGACCGGACGAGCTGCCGAGGTAGCCCTTGGTGATCTTGCCGCCCGAGAGCCATGCGCTGTCACACATGACGTCGATGGCGGTCGAGCCCTCCTCCTTGGAGCGGCAGGTGGTGAAGCCGAGGCCGATCAGCTTGTCGATGAAGGCCCAGAGGAAGATGAAACCAACGAGGATGCGGGTGACGCTGAGGGCGCCCCAGCCCAGCTTTGAGCCCGAAGCGACTGTCGTGTCCTTCGTGTCGGTGGTGGTGGCCATGGAAGAGAACTCCTTGATCATGGTCTTGGGGACCGTGACGCCTCCTTGACGTCTGGCACAACAGTAGGACGGTCCCGGGTCCCAGTCCCGGGACCCACGTCCCGTGTTGACAAGATTCCCCCAAAATTGCCCCGCTGCCTGGGATTTCGCCGAGAACTTGGGGCGCTAGAGGGCCCGGACCAAAGTCCTAAGGAACGCGGCGAGGGACTTCTCCATATCCACGGCGTCGGAGTCGAGCAGCCACTGGATCTGAAGGCCGTCCATCACCGCGATCACTTGGGACGCAGCCTGGGCGGGCGTGACGGTGTCCACGAGAGCCCCTTCGCTCTCAAGTGCTGTGAAAGAACGCTCGAGGTCCGATCGAAGTTCAGCGTAGCGCCGGTCAAAGTACTCATGCGCGGGATGAGACGGGTCCGACGCTTCTGATGAGAGCTGCGAGAAGAGTTCGACCACCCCGCGCTGCTGGGTGTTGTTGCGCGCAGTTCCGACAAGGTGGCGCAACATCTCGCGCGGCCCAAGCTCCGAGAACACCTCGTCTTGAATGTCGATCTCGTCGCGTCGGCTCAGCACGGCTTTGAGAAGGGCGGCCTTCGAGGGGAAGTGATAGAGCACGGTCGGATGCGCGAGGCCGCATTTGGTGGCGATGTCGCGAATGCTGGCGGCGCGGTACCCGGCGGTCGCGAACACCTCAAGCGCGGTATCGAGAATGAGGGTGCGGGTCGCCGCCGACCGTGCGGCCTGATCGCTCACGAAGGAGTTGGCAAGCGGCGTCACGTTGTCATCGGGCGCGACAGGCTCCCTCTGCGTCGCATCGTCGTCTGCGCTCACGCTGTCACCTCCGCCCACACAGCGTTGTTCCCCGACCTCTATCCAACCCTACCGAGTGGTAGAGAAACCCTCTACCACGTGGTAGAAAAGGCTGAGCGGTGAAGGCGCCGCCCTGCAGTGAGAGGAGTCCGTGTGAGCCGCGAGCCCTATTGGAACCCTGAGCTCCCCATCAGCGAGCGTGTTCGTGACCTTGTCGGCCGCATGACACTCGCCGAGAAGGTGGGCCAGATGCTCCAGCTCAACGGCAAGCAGGGCATCGAGCAGCCGGTGATGGAGATGCACGTCGGCTCACTGCTCCACATGTCGCCCGACAACATGCTTGCGGCACACGAGCTGACGCAGCGCACTCGGCTGCGCATTCCTCTCCTCATCGGCGAGGACTGCATTCATGGACACTCGTTCTGGGAAGGCGCCACGATCTACCCCACCCAGCTCGGGCTCGCCGCGTCATTCGACCCCGAACTCGTGGAGAAGGTCGCCCGTGCAACCGCCGTCGAGGTCGCGGCAACCGGCATTCACTGGACCTTCTCCCCCGTCCTGTGCATCTCGCGCGACCTGCGCTGGGGTCGCGTCAATGAGACGTTTGGCGAGGATCCCCATCTCATCGGCGAGCTCGCGTCGGCGATGGTGCGCGGCTACCAAGGCGACGGACTCGATGACCCGACAGCAATCCTTGCCACCGCCAAGCACTTCGCGGGGTATTCGGAGACGCAAGGCGGCAGGGACGCGTCGGAAGCCGACATCTCCCGCCGCAAGCTCCGCTCCTGGTATCTACCACCTTTCGAGCGTGTGGCCCGCGAGGGCTGCGGCACCTTCATGCTCGGCTATCAAGCGACCGACGGTGTGCCGATCACCATCAACAAGTGGCTGCTCCAAGATGTGCTCCGCGAGGAGTGGGGCTACGAGGGGATGCTCATCACCGACTGGGACAACGTGGGCAACCTGGTGCGCGAGCAGCGCCTGTTCCCCGACTTCGCCCAGGCGGCCGCGGCGGCGGTGAACGCAGGCAACGACATGATCATGACGACGCCAGCCTTCTTCGAGGGCGCCCAAGAGGCCGTCGCACAGGGACTTCTCGAGGAGTCCCGCATCGACGAGGCCGTGAGCCGCATTCTCACCCTCAAGTTCGCGCTCGGGCTCTTTGAGAACCCGCGCTTGCCAGACGTCGAACGTCAGCGCGCCGTCATCGCGCACCCCACGCACAGTGCCCTCAACCTCGAGGCGACACGCCGCTCGATCGTGTTGCTCGAGAACAACGGACTCCTCCCCCTTGCCGGGGACACGCCGGTGCGCATCGCCGTGTCTGGGCCCAATGCGGACGACGCTCAAAACCAGTTGGGCGACTGGGCAGGCAAGTCCGGTCAGGCTGACTGGCTGCCCGACGGTCACCCGCGTGAGCAGATCACCACTGTTCTCGACGGCCTGCGCGGGTTCGCACCCGCCGGGTCGAGCGTCACGTACGCGCGCGGCGCGGAGATCATCACGACAGGCCCGGACCCGATTGGCGAATTCTTCCCCGACGGCCAGCCGCGCCCGCACATCGCAATGCCCGTAGACCCTGACCCGGAGATGATCGCCGAGGCTGTCTCGCAAGCGCGCGAGGCCGACGTCGCGGTCGCCGTGCTCGGAGACCGCATCGAGCTCGTCGGCGAGGGCCGATCCACCGCGACCCTCGAACTCCAAGGCGGCCAGGTGGCGCTCCTTGACGCGCTCATCGAGACGGGAACCCCAGTGGTGCTCGTTGTGCTCGCGTCGAAGCCGCATGTGCTCCCCGCCTCGGCAGACAAGGCCGCCGCGATCATCTGGGCGGCCAACCCGGGGATGCAGGGCGGCCGCGCTCTTGCCGAGATCATCTTTGGCCACGTGGCGCCAAGTGGGCGACTGCCGATCTCATGGCCACGCCACGTGGGTCAGCAGCCCACCTTCTACAACCAGATCGACGCTCAACACGGCTACCGCTATGCGGACCTCACGCAAGAACCGCGCTGGGTGTTCGGCCACGGACTCACGTACGGCACCATCACGTACGAGAATCTCGCCGTCACCACGCCCACGGTGCTTGAAGAGGACACCGTCCACGCAGAGGTCACCGTCAGCAACACAGGGGACGTTGAGGCGATCGAGACCGTCCAGGTCTACATCCGTGACGTCAACACCTCGGCCACGTGGGCGGATCGAGAGCTCAAGGCTTTCACCCACGTGCGCCTCGTTCCGGGCGAGACGGCGCGGGTCGGCATCGACGTGCCCGCAGCGTCGTGCACCATGGTGACGGCGGATGGGCGCCGAGTTGTGGAGCCTGGAGAGTTCGAGATGCTCGTCGGCCCCTCGTCGCGACTGGATGACCTCCTCGTCGCACCTTTCACCATCAAGGAGTGAGCATGTCCACCGAGATCGACGCAGCGCGCCTCCGCAAGGCTCGCTGGGGGGTCAGCCTCTTGTTCCTCGGGAACGGAGCGATGTGGGCGAACCTCGTGCCACGTCTGCCCGACATCCGTGAGCGCCTCGACGTCGGCTACGGCGCCTTCGGCATCGCAGTGTCCTTCGCGTCGATCGGCGCGATCGCGTTGGGCTTGCTTGCGGCGACGCTCATCCGACGCTTCGGCTCGGCACGGGTGGCGGCGGCGACTCTTGCCCTCCAGGCGGTGGCGGTGTCGGGGGCCGGCCTTGCGCCGTCGGTGATCCTCTTCGGCCTGTTCCTCTTCATGAACGGTGCGCTCGACTCGATCACTGACGTCGCCCAGAACGCGCATGGCCTCATCGTCCAGAAGCGAATGAAGCGCTCGATCATCAACGGACTCCATGCGATGTGGTCGGCGGGGGCCGCGATCGGCGCGTTCCTTGGCCAGACCGCGGTCACGCTGGACCTCGACATCACGGTGCACCTCGGGATTGCTGTGGTTGCGTTCGCTGGGTTGGCGCTCATCGCGAAGCGCCTCATGCTTCCCGACGACAGCGCGCGCCCGGTGGAAGAGGAGCAGGCGGCGGAGGATTCGGCTCCCAGGCCACGTCGCGTCGGCATTCCGGCGGCGGCGGCGGTTGCGCTCGGCATGCTCGGGCTCGTGTCGATCGCTGGCGCGGCGGTCGAGGATGCAGGCTTCACGTGGTCGTCCAACTACATGGCCGATGAGGTGGGCGCCCCGAAGTCAGTCATCGGTTACGCGCTCGTGGGCTTGATGGCGCTGCACTTTGTCGGTCGCATCACGGGCGACCGCCTGGTGGATCGCTTTGGCGAGCGCGCCGTCGTGCGCGTGGGCGGCTTGGTCACGATGCTCGGCATGGGTGCGGCTCTTGCATGGCCGTCGGTGTGGGGCACGATTCTCGGCTTCTCTCTTGCCGGCCTTGGCGTCGCGACGACGGTGCCGATCGCTTTCGCCGCCTCGGACAACATCCCGGGGCTCCGTCACGGAACGGGCGTCACCATCACGAGCTGGCTGTTGCGTATCTCGTTCCTCGTTGGTCCCCCGCTCGTGGGCGCGGTCGCCGATGCGACGTCACTGCGGGCCGGATTGCTCGTCGTGCCGCTGTGCGGGCTCGCGGTTGTGCTGCTTGCGGGCAGCCTCTCGGGTCGTCACGAGCCGGCAGACGCGATGCAGCCGCGGCCGATCGCGTAGGAGGGCTGGCGAGGGGCCCGTCATTGGGTGCCCTGGTATGCATGACCTATGGCGACGTTTCGCAAGGAGGACGCCCGCGCGCCCCGCGGCTTCTTTGAGGCCGAGGCCGCGGGTTTGCGGTGGCTTGCGGACGCTGGTGGCGCTCAGGTTGCTGAGGTCCACGGCGTCGGGCCGGGCTGGATCGAGATCGAACGCGTCGAGCGTGCCCTCCCGACGGCCGACGCTGCCCGCAGGTTCGGCGCAGCGCTCGCTCGCACGCATCTGGCGGGCGCGCCGAGCTTCGGCGCATCACCCGATGGGTGGCAGGGCTCGCTGTTCATCGGGTCACGGGAGATGCCGCACACGACGCACGACACGTGGGGCGAGTTCTATGCGCACACACGGGTGCTGCCCTTCCTCGACGCAGCGGTCCACGCCCGACACCTCATGCCGAGCGAACGCGACATCGTGCGCGCGGCTTGCGAGGTGATCGAGGCCGGCGCCTTCGATGACGACGAGCCACCTGCGAGGATCCACGGCGATCTCTGGGCCGGGAACGTGCTCTTCTCCCCGGCGGGCGTGGTGCTCATCGACCCGGCGGCCCATGGGGGTCACCGCGAGAGCGACCTCGCGATGCTCGCGCTGTTCGGGGCGCCGTATCTCGACGAGATCTGCTCGGCGTATGAGAGCGCGGCGCCGTTGCACGCGGGATGGCGCGACCGCATCCCGGTCCATCAGCTCCATCCGCTCGCTGTCCATGCGGCTGGCCATGACCGCTCCTATGGCGTTCATCTTGTGCAGGCGGCTCAGGCGACTCTCGCTCTCGCACGCTGAGCGCGCTGGCTGCCACAGCGCCGCGCACTCCCCGCCCCACCCGCGCTCCCGACCCCACCCGCGCAAAACTCCCCGCCCCCGCGGGAATGAAACACCGCGATGTGCGTTATTAGATGCAAACGCATATATTTGTTGAGACACCTACAGGAGGCTCCCCCAATGCAGTTCGGCATCATGTCCGTCTCGGACATCACGCGCGACCCGATCACCGGCTACACCCCGTCGGAGGCCGAGCGCATTGACGCGATCGTCACGATCGCCACTCACGCCGAAGAGGTGGGCCTCGACGTCTTCGCGATCGGCGAGCACCACAA
>CAZRHL010000068.1:0-10218 GCA_964600005.1 uncultured Demequinaceae bacterium | reverse complement strand
CTCGCAGCCTCGATGCGTATGGCCGCGCAGGTGAGCCATGCGGACGGTGCGGCACGGTGATTCGTCGCGCCATGGTCGGCGGGCGTTCCACCCACTGGTGTCACCGCTGCCAAAAGACCTATCGCCCGCGCGTGACCCGGGACTAGGACTCCCGGACGTGAGGCCCACGGACGTTGAGCACAAGGTCAGCACGACGCCCGCTCAACAAGAGGCAGGACCCGGGACTTTCGCCCCGCGCGAGCCCGGGACCCGCGGTTAGCCTTAGGGACATGAGCAATGTCAGGGTTCTAGTGCTGGATGACCACGAGGTAGTACGCCGAGGCATCTGCGACATCCTCGACCGCGCCGACGGCATTGAAGTCGTCGCCGAGGCCGGGACTGTTGCACAGGCCGTTCGTCGTGCCGACGCGGTGCGTCCCGATGTGGTGCTGTCCGATCTGCGTTTGCCGGACGGCACCGGTCTTGAGTTGATCGCACACGTGCGCCGCACGCTGCCCGACTCTCACATCGTTGTTCTCACGTCCTATGACGATGACGAGGCGCGATCCGCAGCCCGCACCGCCGGTGCCGACATGTTCCTGCCGAAGACTGCTGGCTCACAGCAAGTGGTCGAGGCGGTGCGTCTGGCGGCGTCCGGCAAGGAACACGGCCAGCACATCCGTGTCCGTGACGATGAGGTGCTGAGCCGCCTCACGCCCATGGAGCGCCGGGTGGTCGAGCTGGTGGGCCAGGGCCTTGCGAACCGTGAGATCGGTGATGAACTCGGCATCGCTGAGAAGACCGTCAAGAATCACGTGACGAGCGTGCTGTCCAAGATGGGACTGCAGCGCCGTACTCAAGTAGTGGCGTGGGCGACCCGCCGGCACGCCTCTTCGTTCCGCGGTTAGCATCCATACCCTCCTGCCTGCGGCTGTGGAACGAGCGAACAGGAGAGCCGGAGTAACGGACCGAGCCTGCTGAACGCATACCGGCAGTACAGGGGCCCCACACGGGGCCCCTGTTGTCGTCTCTACCGGTGTTGCGCCTTACTGCTGGGCGCCGACGGCGACGTTCCACACGGCACGGGTGCCGGGCGGGTTCGCGTCCGGGTTGCATGGCTCGAGCTTGAAGGAGCCGCGACGGCGCAGCGCACGGTTGGCAAGGTTCGACGTACCGGAGTACCGCGACATCTCCGGAGGCGGGCCGATGCCGTCGTCCTCGATGCTGAGCGCCAGGCGCCCATCGCGAATGTAGATCGACACCGAGGCGCTCGACGCATTCGCGTGGCGGGCAGTGTTCGACAGCGACTCGCGCAACACCGCGATGATGTCGTCGGACAGCGTCGGGTCGATCTCGACGGCCTCTGACGCGGCCGCCCAGTCATTGACGGTGAGCGACGGGACAAAACCGAGCGAGTCCTGCGCAAGGACAAGTTCACGGCGCACCCGCTCACCGAGCGGCTCCGACGTCCGCTCTCCTTGGAGCTGACCCATCACTCCGCGCACTTCGCGTTGAGCGCGCTTCACATGCTCAAGCGTGGACAAGAGCCGTTCCCGCACCTCCGGCGGCGATTCGTTCGAGATCGACTCAAGCTGCATCGCCGTGGCAAAGAGCTCTTGTGAGACGAAGTCGTGAAGGTCGTCGGCAATGCGCTCGCGCTCCTCAAGCAGTGTCGACACATTGCGCACATGCGACAGCTCCGCGAACTGCAGACCAAGCGCGGCTTGATTCGAGAAACGCTGCGCGGTGGCGAGGTCATGCTCGTCAAAGGGGGACTGCTGCTTGTGACGCCACAGCATGAGCAAGCCGAGAGTGCGGGCGCCCGCAAGCAAGGGCGCGTACAGCGTCGGCCCGAAGTCCTTGACGGGCTCAAGAATCGTGGGGCCAGGCGGCTGGTCCGCAATGGTCCCCATGCCGGAGCGGATGACCGACATCGCGAAGCCGTCCTCGGGCAAGGCGAGGCCGAGCAGGGCGTCGGCGTTGACGCCGTCGGTGAACTCCATGATCCATTCGTCGTCGAGACCGGGCAGCACGAGCGCGGCGGCCGCGGCGTCGGAAAGTTCCCGCGCGGAGGCGACGATGCGCGCGATGACGGCCTCGTCGCCGGGGTTCGCGAGGAAGGCCATCGTGATCGCCTGCGAGGCAGCAAGCCAGTTCTCTCGCTCGATCGACTCCTCAAACAGCTGGGCGTTGTCGATGGCCACGGAGGCCGCCGACGCGAGGGCGGAGACAGCGGCCACGTCCAGCTCAGTGAAGCCGCCCTCCTTCGACGCGAGGTAGAGGTTGCCGAACACGGAGCCGCGCGCACGGAGGGAACAGCCAAGGAAGGAGCCCATGGGCGGGTGTCCCTTGGGCAGGCCGATGAAGGCGGGATGCTCGGTCAGCTCGTCGATGACGAGCGCCCCGTCAATGGGGATCTGCCCGAGAGTGCCCACGCCATTTGGCGCACGGCCGATCTTCGCCATCACCTGCTCGTCAACACCGAGGTAGTGGAACTCGACGGAGGTGCCCTCATCGTCGAGCACGTTGATCGCAGCGAGAGGCGCCCCGGTGACCTCCTGGGCGGCCTCGAGCATCTTGTTGAGCACGGAAGGCAGATCAAGTTGGCGATTCAGCGAAAGAATCGCTTCGGTGACCTTGTCCGACATGGGCAGATGCTCCTTACCGAGAGGACGGTGTGGCATCGAGACTAATCACCTCCTGCACGACATCGAGGATTCCGAGGTCATGTGTTACCACTATCACGCTTGTGCCCTTGGCTTGCATCGCGCTGAGCGCGGCCCTCAGTGCGTCGATCCCGTCCGCATCGAGGTGTTCGGCGGGCTCGTCGATGAGGTGGATGGGAGCGGGGCTCAGCAGGGCGCGGGCAAGGAGAAGTCGGCGGCGCTCGCCGCCTGACACGGTGAGGCCACCGGAGCCGAGCTCGGTGTCGAGGCCATGCGGTTGTGATCGCATCCAGTCACCGAGCCCGACCGCCTCAAGTGCCGCCCACGCCTCGTCCTCGGTCACGTCTCCGCGTGCGACGCGCAGGTTCTCGAGGATCGACGTCCCAAAGATGTGGGCATCCTCCGGGGTGACAGCGACGTACGCACCGAGCGTATGGATGGCGACGCTGTCTCCGCCGATGGTGACGGTGCCCGCAGCGGGCGGCAGCGCTCCCGCGATGGTGAGGAGCAGCGTCGTCTTGCCGATGCCAGAACGCCCCACGATTCCGAGTGCACCGCCCGGCTCCACCGTCGCAGTGACGGGGATGGTCGGCACCATTCCGGGCCACGCAGCCTGGACGCCGTCAAGGCGCAAAGCGGCCGACGCCTGGGCACACGGTGCGGCATCCTCGCCTTCGACTGGGCTCACCGGGCGCGCGATCACGGCGCCGCCTTCTGACGTCGCGAGCACTCGGCGGGCCGCCGCTGCGGACCGGAAGGCCTGCATGACAGCACCAGGCACGGCGGACACGGCTTCAAAGGCGCTGAGCGGGAGGAGGGCGATGACTGCGGCGCTCGTGGGGCTGAGGCCGTGATCGCGTGCCGCGAGGACGGCGAGTGCGAGCCCGGCGAAGAGGGCGAGGCCCTGGGCGCCTTGGAGTGCAGCCGCCGCCCACGCCGAGGGTCGCGCTGCGTGCTCCGCCGCCGCTTCTGCGTCTTGGTTGGCGGCGCGAAGCTCCTCGGTCGCTTCCGCCGCAGTTCCCCACACCCGGTGCTCGATGGCGCCGTCGATTGCCTCAAGGGTCGCGGTCGAGACCCGCGCTGCCGCCTCGGTGCCGTGCTCAGCGGCTGTGCGCGTGGAGCGCCAGGTGCCCAAGCCGGACAGGACGGCAGCGAGAACAAGGCAGACGCCAAGCGAAAGCCCTGCCCACGGCAGCAGGCACGCGGTGATGATGACCGCTGTGAGGCTGATGGTCGCCGCAACACCGAGCGGCACCATCGAGCGCACCACTGCGTCACCCATCGCATCGATATCGCCACCGATGCGGGCCACCACGTCGCCGCGTTTGAGGGACAGCACCCGTTCGGCACCAGTGGCCGCAACGCGTTCGTACGTGCGGGCACGCAAGGACACGACGCCGCGCAAGGCCGTTTCGTGGCTGACGAGTCGTTCGAGGTAGCGGAACAAGCCGCGGCCGATGCCAAAGAAGCGCACGGCGACGGACGCGACAGCGAGATCAGCGGGGGAGGGCATCTGGGCCGCACGCGCGATCATCCACGCGGCAACGGCGGCGAGCCCCACCGCTGAGCCGAAAGCGAGGCTTCCCCACGCGATCGACGCCGCAATGCGAGAGATCGTCACGTCAGCGTCGCGCAAGAGCGCGCGCACCGGCACGGATGTGCGCTTCGGCACCGTGGATGCGCTCATGTCGCCACCTCCGTCACCGGGGAGGCAGAGACCTCGACGCTGCGGTGAGCGGCTGCCATGAGGAGGGGATCGTGCGTGGCGGCCACCACCGTCGCTCCGCCACGGGCCGCATCAACGATGCGCTCAATGAGGGCCTCGCGCGCCGCGCCATCGAGATGAGCGGTCGGCTCATCGAACAGCAGCACCGGGCGTCCCGACGTGAGCGCCCGCTCGACAGCAACACGTTGGCGTTGCCCGAGGCTGAGGGTGCGTCCCGCGGGACCCAGCTCAGGCCGCTGCGGAACCCACGCGATGTGGCCCACCCAGGCGTCGGCGTCGGCATCCGCCACGTCCGTGATCCCAGCGTCAGTCTGCGCAATGACACGGCCCTCATCCACCGCGATGAGTCCCCCAAGCGCGAGCAGCACCGTCGACTTCCCCTCACCGTTCGCGCCGTGGAGAACGGTGAGCTCACCCGGACGCGCCTCGACGCTCAGGTTCGCTGGTGCATAGCGGGCGCCATCGGGGGTTGCGATCGAGACGCCCTCGAGTCGCAATGTGGCGCCGGCAAGATTCGGGCGCGCGCCGCCGGGTGTGCCGATCACCATCGTGGGCAGAGCGAGCACCGAAAAGGCGCCTTCCGCAGCGGCAAGGCCATCGGCCGAGGCGTGGAAGTGTGTTCCGACGTTGCGAAGCGGCAGGTAGATCTCGGGAGCGAGGATGAGCACCGCGAGTGCCGTCTCGATCGACACGTTGCCGTCGATGAGGCGGAAACCAAGAGTGACGGCCACGATCGCCACCGACAGCGTCGTGAGCAGTTCGAGGACAAGGCCCGACAAGAAGGCAATCCGCAAAGACCCCATCGTCGCCTTGCGGGCCGCGTCGCCCAGCTCCCGTACCCGCGCCACGGGGCCGCGTTCGCGACCAAGCGCACGCAGCGTCGGCACTCCCGCGATGAGGTCGAGCACGCGCGCTCCGAGCCGTTCCATCGCTTCCATGTGAGCGGCAGAGCGAGCCGAAGTGAGGAGGCCCACCAGCACCATGAAGATCGGCACGAGCGGCAACGTCAGCACCACGATGAGCGCCGAGAGCCAGTCGACTCCAAGCACCACAAGGAGCATGAGGGGAGTGACGGTGCACGCGAGAATCAGCTGCGGCAGGTAGCGCACAAAGTACGGCAGGAGCCCATCGAGGCCGCGGGTGACCGTGGTGACGACCTCCGCGCCCTTGCCCGAGGCGATCCAGCGCGGTCCAAGCGTGGTCGCATGCGCCACCACTGCCTCGCGCAAATGCGAGATCACCTTGGTGCCCGCGCGGTGCGCAAGGCGCTCCTGGACCCACACGATCCCCACGCGCACCGCGATGACGGCGGCAAGCAGCGGCAGGCCGACGCTGAGGGCGCGCGTGCTGATCGGCACCAGGGAGCCCACATACGCGAGGCCGTCCTCCGTGAGCGGGCTGGGGGCCAGCACCGGCGCCAGCATCCGTGCAACGAGCAGTGCTTGGACCAAGAGCGTGGCTGCGCTCAGAAAACCAAGCACCGCCGTCACGATGACGTAACGGCGGGCTGGACCGATCCGCGCGATGAGGCGCGGGTCGATGGGTTTCATGGGTCCCCTATGCGGACTGCTTGTCGAACGTCAGTTCATTGTGCTCCGGCATGTGGTCCTCGGTGAGGCGGCGGCGGAATACCCAGTACGTCCACGCCTGGTAGGCGAGCACCACGGGGGTGAAGATCGCAGCCACCCACGTCATCACCACGAGCGTCGTGTGGGACGACGCGGCAACGAGGCCCGTGTCACCGTGGACCACGAGGCTGTAGGCGGGGTCCGTGGTGGAGGGCATGACGTTGGGGAAGATTGCGCCAAAGATCAGCGTGACAGCACCGACAACGGCAAGGGCGTTCGCGATGAACGCCCAGCCGTGGCGCTGAATGAAGCTGAAGAACGCGGCGCCAGCAAGGCCGATGGCGGCGAGCACGAGCGCGCCCCAGGTCCACGCGTTGTTCGAGTAGGCGAGCTGGAGCCAGATCGCCCACACCGCGCCCACGAGGAGAGCGGCAACCGAAGCGCCGCGAGCCCAGCGAGCGGCACGCTGCTGAACGTCTCCACCCGTCTTGAGCGACAGGAAGATCGCGCCGTGGCTGAGGAACAGTGCCAAGGTGACGGCACCGCCGAGCAGCGCAAACGGGTTGAGGAGGTTGAAGAAGCCGCCCGTGTACGTGCCGGTCTCGTCGATCGGCACACCGCGCACGATGTTGGCGAAGGCAACGCCCCACAGGATCGACGGGATCCAGGCGGAGATGATGATGGCGAGATCCCAGCGGTCGCGCCACTTCTGGTCATTGATCTTCGAGCGGTACTCGATTGCCACCGCGCGCACGATGAGCGCGATGAGGATGAGAAGAAGTGGCAGGTAGAAGCCGGAGAACAACGTGGCATACCACTCGGGGAAGGCCGCGAAGGTGGCGCCACCGGCGGTGAGCAGCCACACCTCGTTGCCGTCCCAGACGGGGCCGATCGTGTTGAGCAGGAGGCGCTTGCCCTTCGCGGTCTTGCCGACAAACGGCATGAGCATGCCGACACCGAAGTCAAAGCCTTCGAGCACGAGATAGCCGGTCCAGAGCACTCCGATGAGGATGAACCAGAACGTTGCGAGATCCATGAGTCGGTCCTTTCCGTCCTAGTACGCGAAGGAGAGCGGAGCGTCGGCGTCGGTGGCCACAACTGGTTCCTCGACGATGGGCGCGCCCTCTTGGGCATAGCGAGCGATGAGCCGATACCAGAACACGCCGAGCACCGCGTAGATGACGGTGAAGATGATCATCGACGTCGCCACCTCGAACGTGTCGACCGCTGTCGAGACGCCGTGCGTGGTGAGCAAATAGACGGGATCCGATCCGGTGAAGGACGGGTTTGGCGCGACAACGAATGGTTGGCGACCCATCTCGGTGAAGATCCAGCCGAAGGACGCGGCGAGGTACGGCATCGGCAGGGACACGAGCGCGAGCTTGCGCATCCACCCCTGGGTGACGAAGCCGCCCTTGCGGGTGAACCACAGCACCGTCAGCGCGAGGGCAGCGGAGAACGCCGCAAGCCCGATCATGAGGCGGAACGACCAGTAGGTGACCGCGAGGTTGGGACGGGTCGACCCGTCCACCTCGTAGCCCTCAATGGCCGGGACGATCGGGTCCGCGGCGTCGGACGTGCCTGCGTACTGGCGCTGAAGCTCGTTGACGCCGTACACGGTCGCATTGAAGTCGCCCTCCGCGAGCCAGGACGTGAGGCCAGGAATCGAGAGGATGTGCTTGACCGAGCCCGGATCGTTGCCACCAAGGTTGCCGATCGCGAGGAGCGAGAACGAGGCGCCGTCCTCGGTCTCCATGATGCCTTCGGCGGCGGCCATCTTCATCGGCTGCTGCTCGAACATCAGCTTGGCCTGGATGTCACCCGAGACGATGATCGCGATGCCCGCGATGATCATCGTCACTGCGCCAAAGCGCGAAGCCGTGCGGTACAGCGACATGTCGGCGCTGTCCTTGGGTTCGCCGGCGCGGTGCTTGCGCACCATCCAGTACACGGCGATGCCGGACACGAACGTGCCTGCGACGAGGAACGCGGAGGCGATGACGTGGGGGAAGGCGGCGAGCGTGGTCGAGTTCGTCAGCACTTCCCAGATGCTCACCATCTCAGCGCGACCCTTCTCAGGGTTGTACGCGGTGCCCACGGGATGCTGCATCCACGAGTTGGCGGCAAGGATGAAGTAGGCGGAGAGGTTGGAGCCGATCGCGAAGGCCCACACCGTTGCAAGGTGCACCTTCTTGGGCAGGCGGTCCCAACCGAAGATCCACAGTCCTAGGAAGGTCGACTCGAGGAAGAAGGCGATGAGCGCCTCCATCGCGAGCGGTGCGCCGAAGATGTCGCCCACGTAGCGCGAGTACTCCGACCAGTTCATGCCGAACTGGAACTCCTGCACAATTCCCGTCGCCACACCGAGTGCGAAGTTGATGAGCAGCAATTTGCCGTAGAACTTGGTAAGGCGCAGCCACTTCTCGTTCCCGGTGCGCACCCATGCGGTCTGCATGATGGCCACCAGGATCGACAGTCCAATGGTAAGGGGGACGAGGATGAAGTGGTAAACGGTGGTGATACCGAACTGCCAGCGCGCAAGCTCGAGCGCCTCCATGGCATGGCCTCCTTCAGGTCGTGCGGTCAACCTACAACCGAGCCCATCGTCGACCACCAGGACCGAGGTCCCGGTTGGCCTATGACCTCACGCGTGGGGTCCTAGGGAGAAGTCCCGGTTTGTCCCGGGTCGGGTCGCGGGTGCGCTCACCTAGAAATTGCTGAAGCTATCACAGCAGATCGGGCGTTTCGGGCGCCCGTGTGCCACAATGGGCGCAGGTTAGCGCCTTCCACATAGGTGCGTACCCCGCGACTGACGCAAATGCGATGGCAGCCGGCAGAACATCCGCCAGGCGCCTTGCACAAGCGGTCGGCCGCGACGATTACAGACTTCCGTCACCGCGAGTGACGACCGACGAGGACGCCGGGCCGGATGTGGGCGGCTTGAGGCGACAGAGGTACCCGCTGTGAGCGAGGACAACACTTTTTCCCCCAACGCTGTGATCTTCCAGGCGCCCCAGGTGGCGCCGGAACAGGTCGCTGACAAGCCAAAGCGAGCGCCGCGTCGTGCCACTGCTCCTGCAGGCCCGCCTGTCGTGGACGAGGACAAGAAGGCGAGCGAGAGCTCGAAGGGCTCGACCTCGACGCGCAGCCGTTCGGGCGCCGCGAAGAAGTCGAGTGCAGCCAAGAGCCCGTCCGCGAAGAACGCGTCCTCCGCCAAGAACGCGTCCTCCGCCAAGAACGCGTCCTCCGCCAAGAACGCTGACGCCGCAGGTGACGCAGCTGCACCCAAGGACGCCCCAGCGTCGGCCGAGGCAACTGACGACAAGCCGGCGACCACGCGCACCCGCACCAAGAAGCCCGCGAACACCACTGACGGCGACAGCGGCGAGTCGACCGCCGACGCCGCCGACGCTGGCTCGGGTGACGGTGACAGCGGCAACGGCGAAGACGGCCCGGGCGAGGGCGGCAACGCTGCACGTCGTCGTCGCCGCCGCGGTGGCCGAGGTCGCGGCAAGAAGCGCCCCGACGGCGACGGCACCGACGAGTCATTTGCGGACGACGCCGACGGCGATGACGACGACTCCAACGGGGACGACGCAGACGGCGATGACTCCGGTGATGACAGCGGTGACAACGCAGACGGCACCAGCTCGACGCGTCGCCGCCGCCGCCGCAACCGTGGTTCGCGTTCGACCTCGACTGCTGCTGTCGACGACCAGCTCCAAGGCTCGACTCGCCTGCAGGCCAAGCGCCAGCGTCGGCGTGACTCTCGCGACGGCCAGCGCCGTCGCCCCGTGATCTCAGAGGCCGAGTTCCTTGCCCGCCGCGAGTCCGTCAAGCGCGACATGGTGGTGCGCGAGAAGGACGGCCGCGTTCAGATCGCTGTCCTTGAGGACAACGTCCTCGTTGAGCACTACGTGAGCCACCAGGCGCAGCAGTCGATGGCTGGCAACGTCTACCTGGGCCGCGTGCAGAACGTGCTGCCCGGTATGGAAGCGGCCTTCGTTGACGTGGGCCGTGGCCGCAACGCCGTCCTCTACGCAGGTGAAGTGAACTGGGATGCCGCTGGACTGGGCGGCAAGCCCAAGCGCATCGAGCTTGCGCTCAAGCCCGGCGACACCGTGATGGTGCAGGTCACCAAGGACCCGATCGGTCACAAGGGCGCCCGTGTCACCTCGCAGATCTCGCTTGCTGGCCGCTTCCTCGTGTACGTGCCCGGCGGGGGAGTGACCGGCATCAGCCGCAAGCTGCCTGACACCGAGCGCAACCGCCTGAAGAA
>CAZRHL010000067.1:2899-10312 GCA_964600005.1 uncultured Demequinaceae bacterium | reverse complement strand
CCTGTGCGGGCATTCCCGTGCAGCGGCCCGCCGAGTTGTAGCGGAGGCCGTGATACGGGCACTGGATCTCTTCGTTGCCGATGAGCTTGCCTTGGGACAGCGGTGCGAGGCGGTGCCAGCACGCGTCGGCAAGAGCGACGGGCCGCCCATCGCCCGTGCGATACAAGGCAAGGGGCCGTCCCGCGACTGTGCGCGCGAGGATGCCCTTTGCTGTCACTTCGTGATCCCACGCAGCCACGTACCAGGCGTTCATGGGGTAGGTGAGCAGTTTTGCGGTGTGAGTCGACGAGGCCTCGACCGTCATGGGGCACTCCTTTGTGGCTGACGGGTACTGCGGGGGACACAACACTCGTGGCAAACTAACTATGCAGATAGTTATTTCACGTCTCTCGACAGTACCCCCGACCGTTACTCTTGCCAAGAGCAACCGCCCACGCGGTTCCACATCTCCCCACCATCAGAGGACACGATGAGCCTGCGTTACGCCCTCCTCGCCCTGATTTCCGGTGGGCCGCTCACCGGGTACGACGCGGTCAAGCACTTCCGTACATCCGTGGGCCACGTGTGGCATGCGCCTGACTCACAGATATATCCGGAGCTGCGGCGGATGCAGAAAGAGGGGCTGCTCGACGCGACCGAGGTGCCGTGGGGTTCGGGCGGAGCGACAAAGACGCAGTACTCGCTCACCGATGCGGGCAAGGCTGCGCTCGCCGAGTGGCAGCACACACCCATCGCCTATGCGCCGGAGCGGGACTCGGCCCACCTCGTCGCCGCCTATTTCGAGTGGGGGACGATCGACTCCGCCCGCGCGCGCCTCAACGACCACATCGCGTTCTTCACCGCCGCCAAGGAAAGCGCCGAGCGCCAAGCCAAAGACATCCGTGAGCGTACGAGCGCGACGCTCCAGCGTCGTCTGTCCGCCACCGATCCCGCCCAGTGGGACACGATCGCGGCCTTCAAAGCGTTCGCCTACGAGGGCAAGATCGCCCGGGCCGACGCTGAGATCGCCTGGGCGCGAAAGGGCCTCGCGCTTCTCGACTCCCTCACATCAGGCAAGTAACGCGCCTGTGTGATTCCACCCCGCGCACCCGCGCGGACGCCGCCCGGCACAATAGACATCAAGGAGGTTCAGCCATGGCATCGTTTGTCGACCGCGTCACGCTGCACGTGACGGCGGGCACCGGTGGCCACGGCGTCGCCTCTGTGCACCGTGAGAAGTTCAAGCCCCTCGGCGGTCCTGATGGAGGAAACGGTGGCCACGGTGGCTCCGTCATCCTCTATGTGGACGCCCAGATGACGACGTTGCTCGACTATCACCACTCGCCGCACCGCAAAGCGGAGAACGGCAAGCAGGGCGCGGGCAGCATGCGCCACGGCGCCAACGCCCCCGACATGCGCCTCGCTGTGCCGAACGGCACCGTGGTGCTGAGCCAGGCCGGCGAGGTGCTCGCCGACCTTGTGGGCGATGGTGCCGAGTTCATCGTTGCGCGCGGAGGACGCGGTGGTCTCGGCAACGCCGCGCTCGCGACCCCCAAGCGCAAGGCTCCCGGCTTCGCGCTTCTCGGTGAGCCCGGTGAAGAAGTCTCGGTGGTGCTCGAGCTCAAGTCGATCGCCGACGTCGCTCTCGTCGGCTTTCCGAGCGCGGGCAAGTCTTCCCTCATCGCTGCGATGAGCCGCGTGCGCCCCAAGATCGCTGACTACCCGTTCACGACGCTCGTGCCCAACTTGGGCGTGGTGGCGGCGGGATCGACGCGCTTCACGATGGCGGACGTTCCGGGCCTCATCCCTGGGGCTTCTGAGGGCAAGGGACTGGGGCATGACTTCCTCCGCCACATCGAGCGCTGCTCGGTCATCGCCCACGTGCTCGACACGGCCACTCTCGAGTCCGACCGTGACCCCATCCGCGACCTCGAAGCGATCACTCACGAACTGCGCGCCTACTCAGGCGATGCCCACATCGCCGGCACGCCGCTGGCCGAGCGCCCACAGGTCATCATCCTCAACAAGATCGACATCCCGGATGGCCGCGATCTCGCCGCGATGGTGCGCCCGGATCTTGAAGCGCTTGGGATGCCGGTCTACGAGGTGAGTGCCGTGAGCCACGAGGGCCTTGACCGTCTCGGCTTTGCTCTCGCTGAGATGGTGGTGGCCGAACGCGCAAAGGCGCCCGTGCTGGAGAGGGCGCCGATCGTGCTGCGCCCCCGCGCCGTGGACGACGGCGGCTTCACCGTGCGCCACGTGCGCGATGGTGCCGAGGACTACTTCGAGGTGCGTGGCACCAAGCCCGAGCGGTGGGTGCGTCAGACGAACTTCACGAACGACGAGGCCGTTGGCTTCTTGGCCGACCGTCTCGCCCGGCTCGGCGTGGAAGACGAACTCTTCCGCGCGGGCGCCGTGCCCGGCGCCCAGGTGGTGATCGGCGACCGGGCCACCGGCGTCGTCTTCGATTGGGAGCCGACGATGGCCGCCGGAGCCGAACTGCTCGGCCGCCGCGGCACCGATCAGCGCATCGAGGACTTCGAGCGCGCAGCGCGGCCCACGCGTGCACAGAAGCGCCAGGAGTTCAAAGAGAAGATGGATGGCAAGGCAGCGGCGCGTGAGGAACTGTGGACCGAACGTGATGCGGGACACTGGACCGACCCCACAGAGGACGAGTGACCGGAGGGAACGTGGGCCACAGTCGTGACGTGATCGCTCGCGCGCGCCGGGTTGTCGTCAAGATCGGCTCGTCATCGCTTGCGGGCGCCGACGGCCGCCTCGTGCTCGACGTTGTCGAGCGCCTCGCAGATGTGGTGGCCGCGGAGCAGGCACGAGGCAAGCAGGTCATCCTCGTCACCTCGGGTGCGATCGCGGCTGGCATCGGCCCGCTTGGACTGCCCGCCCGCCCACGCGACCTCGAGCTTCAGCAGGCCGCTGCGTCGGTGGGGCAGGGGATCCTTGTCGCCGCGTACTCGGGGGCCTTTGCGCGTCACGGTCTCACGGTCGGTCAGGTGTTGCTGACGACGAATGACATGATCCGCCGTCAGCATTACGGCAATGCCCAGCGCGCGCTCAACCGTCTCCTTGACCTCGGCATCGTCCCGATCGTCAACGAGAACGACGCGGTGGCGACCGATGAGATTCGCTTTGGCGACAACGACCGCCTCGCCGCCTTGGTGGCGACCGTCGCGCATGCCGACGCACTCATCCTCTTGACCGACGTTGACGGCCTCTACACTGCCGCGCCCGACACACCTGGTGCGACGCGCATTGCCGAGGTGAAGGATCCGCGCGACGTGGCGGGCATCGACATCTCCCGGCGCGGTTCGGCGCTTGGCACGGGCGGCATGGTGACGAAGCTTGAAGCGGCTTCACTTGCGACCACCTCGGGCGTCGCCGTCGTCCTCGCTGCCACGGCCGACGCTGAGGCGGCTTTGGCGGGCGAAGACGTGGGCACGCTGTTCCACATCACCGGCAAGCGCGACACGACGCGCCTCCAATGGCTCGCGCACGCGGCGCAGGTGCGGGGCGCGATTGTGCTCGACGACGGTGCGGCGCGGGCGGTCTCAGGCCGGCGCGCATCGTTGCTTGCGGCAGGCGTGGTTGAAGTGCGCGGCTCTTTTGAGGCGGGGGAGCCCGTTGAGCTCGTGCGCCGCGATGGTGGTGTGGTCGCCCGCGGATTCGCAGGTTTCTCCTCAGAAGAGGCCGACCGCATGAAGGGCCTGTCGACCGATTCGCTGCGTGACCAGCTCGGTGAGGACTACGCCCGCGAGCTCATCCACATCGACAACCTCGTCGTCCTCTAGCCGCGCGCCGCCGGGCGGCCCAAGCGTCGGCCCCAGCGTCGGGCGGCCCAAGCGTCGGCCCGGCCCCGCCCTGCCCCCACCCCGCGAAGTTCTGAACCGCTCAGGGCTGCGACACGCCGCTGGCGTGCTCCAAGGCGGTGTCTCCACGGCGTGTCGGTCATGCGATCGGTTCGGAACTGTTGAGGGGGCCGGTGGCGGTTCGTAACTTCGCGGAACCGAACGACCGCTCAGTCACCCCCGCTGGAGGTAGCGGGCGACGTCGGCGAGCTCGGCGTCGTTCACCGAATGACCCATGCCGGGGTACACCTTCTCGACCAGGGTGACGTTGTCGCCTAACCACGCCGACGCTGCCGCCACCAACGCGGGCGGGATCACCGGATCCGCGGTGCCGCGGCCCCAGAACACGGCGGGCTTCGTCTGTGCGAGCACCTCGTCACCAGGCTGCGGGGTGCTGAGCACGAAGCCACTGAGGACCACAGCGTCGGCAACGCGCTCGGGGCGGGTGCGCAACAGCTGCGTCACCATCATCCCGCCCTGCGAGAAGCCGAGCGCGGAGATCGCGGCACTGGCGGGCACATGCGCGTCGATCCACTCCCACACAAGAGCGGTGGCCTCCTCAATCGGCTCGGGGCGCAGCCAGTCGCCCTCCAAAGGGAACCACGCCGCACCTCCGTAGCCCATCTCAATCGGTGCGCGCAGCGACGCCCACGGCGCGTTTCCGGGCAGATACGGCGTGAGCCCGGCGAGGTCGTGCTCGTTGGAGCCGTAGCCGTGCAGCAGGATCGTCACCTTGTCCGGGATTGCGCCCGACGCTGCGGCGCCGTCGCTGGCGCCGGTGGGGAAGTCGGGGCTGGTGATCGCACGAAGAGCCATAGGTCGATTATCTCGGGGTCGCACGCCACAGGTGCCACGCGCACCCTGACCGGCCCGCGCGGCTCCGCCTAGACTTGACGCATGACAGACACCGCCATCAGCGCCGATGTCGAGGCCGCTGTCCTCGAATCCTGCCGACGTGCCAAGGTCGCCTCACGCGCGCTTGCCACCGCCACCCGCATCACCAAGGACGCCGCTCTTGAAGCGATGGCTCAGGCGCTCGTCGCCCAGGCCGAGCGCATCGTCGCAGCGAACTCCATTGACGTGGAGCGAGAGCGCGCCAACGGAATGAGCGAGGGCCTGCTTGACCGCCTCACCCTCACCCCGCAGCGGCTCGAGGCGATCGCAGAGGCCCTGAGGTTTGTCGCCTCGCTGCCGGACCCGGTGGGCGAGATCAAGCGTGGTTCGACTCTCCCCAATGGTCTGCGGCTCGTTCAAAAGGCCGTCCCCATGGGTGTGGTCGGCATGATCTACGAGGCCCGCCCCAATGTGACGGTCGATGCGGCTGCGCTGTGCCTCAAGTCGGGCAATGCGGCGGTGCTGCGCGGTGGCTCGGCGGCGCAGTCGAGCAATGAGGTGATCGTTGCTGTGCTGCAGGACGCCCTCGAGTCGGTGGGCTTGCCTCGCGACGCCGTGCAGTCGATCGACGCGTACGGCCGGGAGGGCGCCCGCGTGCTGATGGGTGCTCGTGGGCTCGTTGACGTCCTCGTTCCGCGTGGCGGCCGTGACCTCATCCAGACCGTGGTGCGCGAAAGCACCGTGCCCGCGATTGAAACGGGCGAGGGCAACTGTCATATCTACATCGATGCCAGCGCGCCGACGCAGCGTTCAGTGGACATCGTCCTCAACTCCAAGACCCAGCGCCTTGGCGTGTGCAACACGGCAGAGACGCTGCTCGTGCACAAGGACGCCGCCGCCCGCGTGCTGCCGGAGATCATGAAGGCACTCGCGGCCAAGGACGTCACGTTGCACGCGGACGACGCTGCGGCTGGCTTGGCGCCCGAGGTGGCGCGCATCGTCGCCGCCACTGAGGAGGACTGGGGCACCGAGTACCTGTCGGCAGATCTCGCGGTCAAGGTCGTCGACGACCTCGACGAGGCGATCTCGCACATTCGCCGCTACACCACCGGGCACACGGAAGCGATCGTGACGGACGACATCGGAGCCGCCGACCGCTTTGTCGCGGGCCTCGACTCAGCCGCGATCATGGTGAACGCCTCAACGCGTTTCACCGATGGCGGCCAGTTCGGTTTGGGTGCCGAGATCGGCATCTCAACTCAGAAGCTCCACGCCCGCGGTCCCATGGGCCTCGCTGAGCTCACCACCACCACGTGGATCGTCTACGGCGACGGACACATCCGCGACTGACCAGGTGCGTTGGTCGCGCAGGTGTGCGTGACATACTGTGACGAAGAGACCGAACAAGGAGTCACCGTGACCACGATCCTCGCCGCCGCCGTCGAAGGCGCGCACGCCGAGTCGTCGATCCCGCCTGTGGCCGTTGGCCTGGTTGCTTTCGCAGGCTTGATGGCGCTGTTGTTCATCACGTACGCGTTCAGGAGCGTTGGTACTCGCCACCAGGGTGACTAACGCGCGCATCGGCGTCCTGGGGGGCACGTTCGATCCCATCCACATTGGCCACCTCGTTGTGGCCAGTGAGGTGTGCGCGTCTCTCAGCCTTGACACCGTGCTCCTCGTGCCGACGGCCGCTCAGCCTTTCAAAGGGGAGACATCCCGAGCGTCCGCTGAGCAGCGACTCGAGATGTGCCGACTTGCTACGGCCGATGATGACGCACTGCAAGTCTCTGATGTGGACGTGGTCCGTGGTGGAGTGACGTACACGGTCGACACCTTGACGGACCTCGCCGCCCAGTATCCGGGAGCGGAGTTCTTCTTCATCGGCGGCGCGGACGCCCTCGCTCGCATCGATGAATGGCGGGAGCCGGAGCGTTTGCGCACCCTCGCTCGTTTCGTTGTAGTGGCCCGGCCAGGGCATGCCATGGCGGTGCCGGATGATCAGATGCTTGTGGTCGAGACCCCAGAAATGGGGGTATCCTCGACGGACGTTCGGCGCCGGGTGGCGACGGGTGCGCCATGGCGCTACCTGGTCCCGGTTTCGGTAGCCGCATACATCGTTCAGCACGGGCTATATCTCGGAGGATCGAATGTCTGACGCGCCGATGTCGCGCCGTGCACGTCGGGCTCTTGAGGAGCAAGCAGCTGAGCGGATGGCCCAGGAGAATCTGGGAGTGACGCCGCCTCCCGTGCCCGAGACGACGTTGCCCGCGACGGGCGGTGCGCCGCTTTCGCGCCGTGACCGCCGCCGCCTTGAGCGTCTGCAGCGTCCGATGGAGACGTGGACCGCTGAAGAGGAAATGATCGCGACGGGCCAGATCCCGGTCCTCACGCCCGAGCGGATCGCCGAGCAAGAGCGCTTGGCGCGCGAGAAGGCCGAGCAGGCCGCACGTGACGCCGAGCTCGCCTCACATGAGCTTCGCCGCATCGCGCAGCACGAGGTCGCGCCGAACTCTGAGTTCGCCACGGGACAGGCGGCGATCGCGCAGCCTGAGGCGGCGCAGACTGAGATGGCGCAGCCTGAGGCGGCCCAGCCTGAGACGACGCCGACGCCAACCCCGGCGGAAGGCTTTGGCTACGCGCCGGCACAGACGCCTGCGGACGGCTTCATGGTTTCACCGGCACAGCCCGTTGCGGAGCCTGCCCCCGTTGACGAGCCCGCGCCCTTCGTGGAGCCTGC
>CAZRHL010000067.1:0-2799 GCA_964600005.1 uncultured Demequinaceae bacterium | reverse complement strand
CCCTTCGTGGAGCCTGCTCCCTTTGACGAGCCTGCGCCGTTTGCTGCGTCGGCTCCTGCCGAGGACGCAGCGCCTGAACCCACGCCGAGCGACGCGCCGTTCACTCCGGTGTTCGAGTTTGAGCCTGTGAAGCCGGCGCGCGTGCGTGACGAGGTGGAGCCCGCCGATGTCCCGCCTTTCGCAATCGGTTTCCCGCCCGGCTCGGTCCAGTCCGGCGTGCCGGCCGAACCGGCCCCCGAAAGTGGCGCGAACCCCTTCGCAGCTTTGAGCGAGCCCGCTCAGCCGGAGCCGACACCCGCGCCGCAGGCGGACGCCGCCAGCGGCATCGACGAGATTCGACGCCTCGCCGCCGAGGCGATGAGCGGCATCGAGCGAGCCGGTCACGCGAATGATCCCGCACCGTCCCACGCCACCCCTGCAGCTGGTCTATTCGCGCCAGGTGACGATGCTGCCGTACCGACGCCCGACGGGTTTGCCAACGTGCAGAGCCCCGCGACCCCGCAGTCGGGAGCCTTCCCACAGGTGAACCCCGTCGTTCAAGAGCCGGTGGGCTTCGCGCCGGTGAATCCAGCGTCGGGCGGTTTCGCTCAGGTGAACCAACCGGAACCCGCACCCGAACCCGCGCCGGAGCCCCAACTCCAGCCCCAGCCCGGGCCCCAGCCGGAGTCGAACCCGTGGGAGCTCCACCCGCTCGAGCAGGCGCCCGCACCCAAGGCGGACCCGAACGACTTCACGCCAGTCGCCACACCCGAGCAACCGGACTTCAGCGCGCTGTACCAGGCCGCGCCGCAGCAGCCCATGCCTCAGCAGTCTGCGCCGTTCGCACCGGTGACCGGCACGTCGCCCACGGTGCCGCCTTCGGCTGTGCTGCCGACCAGTGGTCAGTTCCCCACGTCGCCGTTCGGCGCCGTGAGCCCCACAGCGTCGGGCCAGATCCCCACGGAGAGCCTGGCAACCGGCACGTTCCGCCGTCCGGAGGTCCCAGCCGGGCCCGGGCCGCGTGACTTCAAGTGGCTGCACCTTGGGGTGATTGCCGCGCTGATGTTTGTGCTCGGTGTGTTCATCTACAACGTGGCGTTCAACCAGTGAGCGCCGATGCCCGCGCTCTCAGCGCGACTGAGGTCGCCGCTCGCGCCGCCGCGGAAAAGAAGGCGGAGGAGCTCATTGCACTCGATGTGAGCGAGCGCATGCCCCTGGCTGACGTGTTCTTCATCGCGTCTGGCACCAATGAGCGCCAGGTGGTGGCGATTGCCGAGGCAGTTGAAGAGGCGCTGCTCGCTCAGGGCATGAAGGCGGTGCGCCGCGAAGGTGTGCGTGAGGGCCGCTGGGCGTTGCTCGACTTCAACGACCTCATCGTCCACGTCATGCATCAAGAGGACCGGGCCTACTACGCGCTTGAACGGTTGTGGAAGGACTGCCCCGTCGTTCCGCTGCCCGCAGACCTATGACTCGCTTGACCCTGGTCCGCCACGGACAGACTGACTGGAACGTCCAAGGACGGGTGCAAGGGTCGTCGGACATCGAGCTCAACGACACGGGTCGCCAGCAGGCGGCAGCCGCGCGGGCGAGCGTGTGGTCGGAGCTGCGCGACGGCGTCGTCGTGGTGAGCTCACAACTGTCCCGTGCGGTCGAGACGGCGCAGATTCTGTGTGAAGGTCGTGACATTGCCGTCGAGACCGACCCCCGCATCGCCGAGCGTGCCTACGGCGAATGGGAGGGACTCGCGGCGGATCAGCGCGCGATCGACTTCCCTGAGGACTTCGCGTTGTGGCAGGCAGGCCATGAGCCGCGCATCCGGGGTTACGAGACGCATGCGACTCTCGCGGCGCGCGTTCGGGATGCCGCACTTGATTGGGCCGAGCGGGTGGGGCCGGACGGCGAACTGCTCTTCATCTCGCACGGTTCAGCGGGAAGGATGCTGCTCCTTGAGATGCTTGGGCTGCCCCTCACAGGGCGCCTCCTGGGGCACATGAACAACACCGCGTGGTCGCGCATCGCCCTGGGCGCAGACGGCCGCTGGGCCCTCGAACGACACAATGTGCTCGCGCCAGTGGTGACGGCAGGCGGGCCGGTGTTCCCATGACCACTGTCATCTTGCTGCGCCACGCACAGACCCCGTACAACGCGGAGGGGCGCCTCCAAGGCTCGCTCGACATCGCGTTGGACGACGCAGGCCTCGCCGAGGCGCAGAGCGTTGCGTCCGCGCTGGTCGCCCGACACGGCGTGCCGGACCTCGTGCTCACCTCACCTTTGGCGCGGGCTTCCCAGACGGCCGACGCTGTTGCTCGCGTCGCGGGAGTGGAGGCCGTTCCCGACGCCCGGCTCACCCAGCGTTCCTACGGCGAGTGGGAAGGCCTCACGTGGGACGACATCCGGTCCCGTTGGCCCGAGGAGTATGAGCGTCGGATGGCTGGTCTCGATCCGCGCATCGCGGGCTGGGACGGCTCGGCGGCCGTGGGGGCGCGTGTTGCCGCAGGCTTGCAGGAGGCCGTTGAGGGACGCGAACTTGTTGTCGCGGTGAGCCACGGCAGCGCCATCATGCTCGGCACACTCGCGCTGCTCGGCCTCGACTCGTACTCGCGGGTGTTGGGCCATCTGACGCACGGTCGATGGAACGTGCTGCGACGGCGCGGCACGCGGGAGTGGACGCTTGAGCGCTACGCGATTGGTGCATGACGGATTCGCGTCGATGCCTTTTTGTGGGCTACTATTGCACTCGCTCTTCGGAGCACCGGATCGCATGATCACGGGGCTGTGGCGCAGCTGGTAGCGCACCTGCATGGCATGCAGGGGGTCAGG
>CAZRHL010000066.1:0-10441 GCA_964600005.1 uncultured Demequinaceae bacterium | reverse complement strand
AGTGCGTCGGCCAAACGGGCGCCAAACGGGAGCAGTGCGGGCGCCGACGCCGGGCCGACTTGTGCCGACGCCGGGCTGACTGGCGCCGACGCCGGGCTGACTGGCGCCGTCGATACTCGCCCCAGCGTCGTGCGCCAGATATGTTCGGGTTATGCGCCGACGCTATGGACACGCCGCGCCCGAAGTCACCATCGAATCGGGTCGCGTGCGGGGTGCCTGGCGCCACCACACGAGTGCAGACAGCGTCGTCACTGACTTCGCTGTGTTCCGTGGCATCCCGTACGCGGCGCCGCCTGTGGGTGACGCGCGCTTCGACGCGCCACGCCCGCCTGCCGGATGGGATGGGGTGCGCGACGCCGTCTCCTTTGGCCCCACCGCCCAGAAGGCCTCGCCCTATCCGTACGCGTCGATCCCTGAGCCTTCGGTGCCGGGCGACGACATCCTCACTGTCAACATCACCACCCCTGACCCACGTCGCGGGGCGTCATTGCCGGTGCTCGTCTGGATTCACGGCGGCGGATTCGACGCTGGCTCACCCGCAAGCCCGTGGTACGTCGGCGGCGCCTTCGCCCGCGATGGGGTGGTCGTTGTCACCTTCGGTTACCGGCTCGCCGTCGACGGCTTCGGTTGGATTGACGGGGCCCCGACCAACCGTGGCGTGAGGGATTGGCTCGCCGCGCTCGAGTGGGTGCGAGACCACATCGCGGCTTTTGGGGGCGACCCTGGCCGGGTCACCATTGCGGGCCAGAGCGCGGGCGCTGCCGCCGTCATGCGCCTGCTCACGATGCCCGCCGCACAGTCGCTGTTCTGTGGTGCGCTCGCGATCTCGCCCGCCGATGCCTCCGCCACCGAGGCCGACGCTCGCGACGCCATGACGCATATCGCTCGGGCTGCCGGGGCGTCGGGGACTGCGAGGGCGGACATTGAAGCCGTCTCGCCCGACGCTCTCTACGCCGCACGCAACGCGCGTGGTCCTTCCGAATGGCGGCTCGACCGAGTGGTGTGGGAGTACGCCCAGCCGCTGCTGCTCGCCCCGGTGGTTGACGGCGACCTCATCCCGTTCTCGGTGACCGAGGGAATCGAGCGCGGCGTGGGCGCCGACAAGCCTCTGTTGCTGGGTGCCACCACTCACGAGTTTCTCTACCTCACCCAGCGCTTTGCGCCGTTCGTGCGCGGGCTCGACGCGCGGGATGTGCTTGCGACCAACGGCATCCCCGCCGTCGCCGTCGACCAGGTGTGCTCTCTTGTGCCCGGATCGGCCGCTGACGCTCTCGCTCTTGCGGCGTCAGATTCGATCTTCCGCTCACCCGTTGCCCATTGGTCGGCCCGCCGGGCTGCCCAAGGCGCACCCACGTGGGCTTATGACTTCCGTTGGGAGTCCCGTGCGCCATGGGTGCGCGGAGCCGCGCACTGCATCGACGTTCCTTTCGGCTTTGACATCCTCGGAGCCCCGGAAGTGGACCGGCTCACCGGCCAAGCTCCGCAGGTGCTCGCCGACGCCGTCCACGGTGACTGGCTCTCGCTCGTGGCCCATGGGGACGTGCGGGCGCCACAGTTCGGCGCCGACCGCACGGCGATTGTGTACGACGCTGACGGCGGCCGGGCGGTGCCGGGCAGTTACGTTGCTGAGCAGGCGATCTGGGACGCAGTGCGCACCGATGTGAGCGACGGTCTGGCCCGCTAGCTGATGGGTTGGCCGCCCTCGCTCACACGGCGTCGGCCTTCGAAGGCGCGGCCCAGGGTCACTTCATCGGCGTACTCAAGGTCGCCGCCCACCGGCAAGCCGGATGCGAGGCGCGACACGGTGAGACCCATGGGCGTCAGCATGCGTGTGAGGTAGGCGGCGGTCGCCTCACCCTCGATGTTCGGGTCGGTCGCGATGATGACCTCGTTGACAGCGCCGTCGCCCAAGCGGGTGAGGAGGTCGCGGATGCGGAGATCGTCGGGGCCGATGCCGTTCATCGGATCGATCGCGCCGCCGAGCACGTGATAGCGCCCGCGGAACTCGCGGGTGCGCTCGATCGCCACTACGTCCTTCGGCTCTTCGACCACGCAGATCGTGTCATCGCTGCGCCGTGGATCGGCGCAGATGCGGCACAGCTCGTCTTCGGCGACGTTTCCGCAGACAGCGCAGAAGCGCACCTTGGCTTTGACGGTGGTGATCGATTCCGCGAGGCGGGCCACATCGGCGGCGTCCGCCGCAAGCAGGTGGAAGGCGATGCGCTGGGCGCTCTTGGGCCCAATGCCGGGAAGGCGTCCCAGTTCGTCGATCAGATCTTGCACCGCGCCGTCGTACATAGTGCCCAGCGTAGGTTGCCGGTCGCACAACGGGGCGCAGGCGCGAGCGGGCCGCGGCTGAGGCGGGGCGAAGTCGGCGCACGCAACTGCCGCCCGAGAGGCCGCCGTAGCTGAGGCAGAGCGAATCCGGCGCACGCAGTTGCCGCCCGAGAGGCCGCCGCGATTCCTCGGACAAGCGCAAGGTCTCAGGCGGCCTGGAGTTCCGGTTCGTCATCGAGTGTGAGCGCTGCGGCGCCGCCAAGGCGTGGGATCTGCGCCGGATCTATGTCGGGAGGCGGAATGAAACTGACCCGCCCGCCGTGCACCGCGATGCCCCAGCCCTGCCGGTGAACATCATGGTGGCAGCGCGTGCACAACATGACTCCGTTGTTGAGGTCGGAGCGCCCCCCGCGTTCCCACCAGCGAATGTGGTGGGCTTCGCAGTGTTCGGGAGGCGCGTGACACTTCGCGCATCCGCCGTCGCGTTCAAGGAGCGCGAGCCGTTGAGCGCGCGTGAACATGCGGACTCTGCGTCCGAGGTCCAGCACCTCGCTGTCGTGGGAGAGCACTTCCGGCACGATCTCAGCATCGCCGGCAAGCCGACGGAGCTGACCGACTGAGACTGGCTGCGTCACACCATCGATGGTGCCGAGGCCGACGCCCTCGTCCAGCTGCTTCTTATCGATCCTCACGACGACAGTTGTCCGAACGCTCGACGTGTCGGTGTCGGTGCAACCGATCGCATGGCGGCACACCTCGAAGAGCGCGTCGGCGCGCATCTGACCGATGGTGCGCTGATCCTTCTCGAGAGGGTCCTGACTGCGCCGGCGCCGAAGATTCTGAGTGACAACTTGTTCGATCACCGTACGGATTGGCGCCGCAGTCACCGGATCAAGCTTGCCCGAGAAGGTGACCATGCCCGACTGATCCTCAGCCCATGTGAGGTAGCGCTCGGCATGCTGGCGCTCTTCCCGCGCTTCATGCCGCTTCACATCCGCTCGAGCGACGGCCTGGGCGACGAGCCGACGCACCTCATGGGCGCTCAGCCGGGACGCCTTGTCGACAAGGCGCCGCTCAAGCGCATGCACCTGCTCGCTGGACAAAGAGTCACCCAGTGTTTGCAGACCCGCCACGATGAGGCCCGCGCACTCCACCGACAGACTGCCGTCGAGGGTGGCCTGCGCTACTGCGGGGTAGCGGGGTGTGGCAGCAGCTGGTTGACGTTCACCCGGCGCCACCAATGATGGTTCGGGAGTCAACGCGAGGCCCGCCTCGATCGAACGCGCCGCCCCCGCGTAGGAACTTCCAGTGGTCCGCGCGACCATCTCCTTGACATTGCCAAAGCCCTGACTGCGAGCGAGCCCACCACCGGGAAGGTCCGCAGTTGACCGCCGCGCAAGGTCGCCTGCAAACCGAGCACGAAGAGCGTCGGCCAGTCTTCCCAACTGCGCGACGGCCGCGTGAGCATCGAGAAATTCAGCGTGGGCAAGTCCCCCGACCTCACAGCGAGCGAGTTCGCCCACCATCTGAGCGACCGACATGATCCGCTCCGCATCAATCGCGGCAGCACCCAGCGTCTGGGTGTCACTGACCGCCGCGTTGTGAGCCATATGACAAGTCAAGCAGGGGGGTCTGACATGCCCCGGGGGCGGAGTGCTGCCCTCATAATCGCGGCCCCGACAGGCCCAGCCCCCGACAGGCCCAACCCTGCCGGGCCTATCCCGCCGACGCAGACGCCGCCACGTGAACCCACGACGCGTCGCCACCGCCTAACGCCCACTCCAACGCACCCGGGTACGGCCCGAACCCATCGGCAGGCGTGAGGTGACCTTCGCCGGGGACGACAACGTGCGGGGCGCCCCAACGCTCGGCGAGCTGGTCAAGCGGCTCTTCGCGCACGGGGTCGGTCTCCCGGCCCACGATGACGGTGCGTTCGGTGTCGAGCGGGCCGATCGAGAGGCTCGCAAAGTCGCCGGCGTCCTGGGACACGATGTGGCGCGATGGGGGCGCGACGAGAGCCACGCGTGCCGGGCGCAGGTCCTCCGGAATTGAGGGCGCGATGTGTGACCACACGATCGTGCCGAGCGAGTGGGCGATCACCGTCTGACCACCACCGAGCATCTCGAGCTCGGCACGCACGAGCGTGAGCCACGCGTCGGGGCGCGGATCGTCCGGCGTGGGGAACTGCGGGTACTGGACCGGTACTCGGCGCGCGCGCAGCTCCTCCGCAAGCCACCACAACCAGTGGGCCCGAGGGCGGTGGTGGCCGATGCCGTGGAGGATCAGGACGCGCGAGTCGTTCATGACGCCATTTCACCACGGCGGTGGCGCCTGTCACAGGGACGACGCCGCACGCGGGTTTCGCTTGTATGCCGACACGGTCTCGTCTGCACGGATCCAGAAACGCCACGGCACGTCCGCAGCGAGACGCACGCCGACGCGCGGACCGCTCGTGATGTCCGTGTGAGCGATGCGCCGCCCCTGCGTCAGTGTGATCTCGGAACCGCCGAGCACGTCGACGCCCAGGTGACTCTTGTCGATCCCGAGCGCTTGGGCGAGGCAAGCCGGCCCGCGCGCGAGCCCGCGATCGGATATGCGAGGTCCCCGGCGCTCACGTGCGAGTTCGATGCCGTCGATGACCCGCCCCGCGCGCAGCAGCACCCCGGAGGCTTGACCGTCGACTCCGGTGACGATGTTGGCGCACCAGTGCATTCCGTAGGAGAAGTACACGTACAGGTGGCCTGGCTCGCCGAACATGACGGAGTTGCGGGCGGTGCGCCCGCGGTAGGCATGCGATGCGGGGTCGGTGGTGCCGTCGTATGCCTCGACTTCGGTCAGTTCAACGGTGACGGCGCCCTCGGGTGACACGCGCGTGAGCCGGGCGCCGAGGAGGTCCCGCGCTGCCTCGTGAGGGGGTCGCGCGAGAGTCGCACGGTCCATCACCGTTGACGCGTTGGGGTGGGGGCGGGGCTCCGGCACTGGCTCAGCGCGTCAGTCTTCGACGATGGTGCCGCCGAGCATCGACGCGATGACGTCCGCTCCGCTGAGCTGTGCGGCAGGTGCGGGGGCATCGTCTGCGGAGATCTCGTGCTCGTCTGGCGGCTCTTCCGTGGGCAGCGGCGGCTCGGATGCGGCCACCCGGGAGACGCTCGCAGTCTGGGGAGCGGCCGACGCTGTGGGAGACGTTGCAGCCGACGCTGGCGAGGCGCTGGCGGGACCGACCGTCGCGTCGACGCGCACCGTCAGTCCGAGCGTCTCGCGAACGGCAAGTGCGACGTTCTCCGCATGCTGTCCGCCGCGGAAACGATCCGCGATGGCACCGTTCTCGAAGGAAAGGGTGAGGACGCCAGCCTCCACCGAGGCGACCTGGGAGTTCGCGCTGACGAGCGCCCACGTGACGCGGCGACGCTCAAGGGTGCCGAGCACCTCGGGCCAGCGCCTGCGCACAAGTTCAGAGTCCTCCGGGCCGCCCACGATGCCACCGGGGGCGGCGCTCACCGTCGACGCATCCGCATCAGCGGCGCTCACCTGCGGAACGGCCTGCGTAGTGGCCCGTGTGGTGGCGTCTTCGCGCGCGGCGACCACGGCGGCTCGAGCAGCATCGAGGCCAGCCCGTGGCGCATCGTTGGCAGCAGGGCTGTGCTCGGCAGGCGCTGCAACAGCAGGCGCGGCAGCAGCAGGCACAGCAATAGCAGGCGCAGCAACAACCGGTGCGGCAGCTGCAGGCACCGCAGCAGCCGGCGTGGGCGCGGCATCTGCGGCGATGAGGCGGGCGCACAGCAGCTCGAGGTGCAGTCGCGGCGAGGTTGCTCCCACCAAGGCGGTGAGGGCGTCGTTGACGATGTCGCCCGCGCGTGATGCCCGGGCGAGCCCCAAGCGGCGCGATTGGTCGACCATGCGCTCGCGTTGGTCCTCAGGGATCTCCGCGAGGGCCTGTGCACCGGCCTGACCGGAAGCGGCGAGGACGATGAGATCGCGCAGTCGCTCGAGCAAGTCCTCGACGAATCGGCGCGGCTCATGGCCGGTGTCGATGACCCTGCCCACCACGGCGAAGAGCGAAGCGCCGTCCGCCGCCGCGAGGGCATCCACAGCGTCGTCCAGGAGCGTCGCGTCGGTGAAGCCGAGGAGCGAGATGGCGCGCTCATATGTCACGCCCTCGGGACCGGAACCGGCGATCAACTGGTCGAGAACCGACAGGGAGTCACGCACCGAACCGCCACCGGCGCGTACGACGAGCGGGTAGACGCCGGGGTCCACCGTGACACCTTCCTCACCCGCAAGCTGGGCGAGGTACTGACCGAGAACCGCGGGAGGCACCAGACGGAAGGGGTAGTGGTGCGTACGCGAGCGAATGGTGCCGATGACCTTGTCCGGCTCGGTAGTCGCGAAGACGAAGCGCACGTGCGGCGGCGGCTCTTCCACCAGCTTGAGCAGCGCATTGAAGCCCTGGGCGGAGACCATATGCGCCTCGTCAAGGATGAACACCTTGTAGCGATCCCGCGCCGGAGCGAAGGCGGCGCGCTCGCGGAGGTCACGGGCATCGTCGACGCCGTTGTGGCTCGCCGCGTCGATCTCGACCACGTCCACGGAGCCCGGTCCGCCACGCGCCAGCTCGACACATGACGGGCATGTGCCACACGGGGTGTCGGTGGGGCCCTGCTCGCAGTTGAGGCAACGGGCGAGGATGCGGGCGGAGGTCGTCTTGCCACAGCCGCGCGGCCCAGAGAACAGGTACGCGTGTGCCACCCGATCCGCGCGCAAGGCCTGCATGAGGGGCACGGTGACGTGTTCCTGGCCCACAACGTCGGCAAAAGAATCGGGCCGGTAGCGGCGATACAGGGCGGTGGTCACGTCCCTGAGCCTAGTCGCCGACGCTGACAACGTCAGGTGGGGATGTGGAGACGAGGTCCGGGCATGAAAGGACCCCTCACGCACCCGCCAGAGCCCGCTTACCCTTGCTTCATTCCTGACCTGGGGGAGTTGGGCGAGGTAACGCCACGTGAGGGGTCGCGAACAGTCTAGTCATCTCCCGAGCACCAGGACAGTCGAGCAGTTCGCCCCGTGCGCCGTGCTCAGGTAACATGCTCAGGCCTGGAGGATTCGCCTAGTGGCCTATGGCGCACGCTTGGAAAGCGTGTTGGGTGCAAGCCCTCGGGGGTTCGAATCCCCCATCCTCCGCCAATATCCATGCCGCCGAGTGAGAAGCAGGTGACCGTGTCCTCACGCACGATGCGCACGCGTCGCGAGATCTTGCGTCGTCACCGCCGCGAACGTCAGTTCCTCGTCTTCGGTTTGCTGCTGGTCACCCTCGGTGCGCTCGCGGTCATTGCTCTTGCTGTCTACCAGGGCCGCATCGACCCCCCGATCGACCGCGCCATCGTGTCGCATGAGCCCGAGTTCGAGCTGACGGTCACGCTGCCGTGCCCGCCCGCAGACGAGGGCAACGGTGAGGACTTGCCGTTGCCTCCCACCGAGGTGGCGATCCGCGTCCTCAACGGCACGGACAAGCAGGGTCTTGCGCGCGGCACGATGGAAGTCCTCACGGGACGCGGTTACGTGCCCACGACCACGACGAACTGGAACCGCAAGTACGACGGCGGAGTCCGGGTGCAGTTCGGTGTCGATGGCCTGCGCAAGGCGTACACGGTCGCGGCGAACTTCCCCACGGTCGAGTTCATGCTCGACAACCGCAAGGGCGGCGTGGTGGACATCATCCTCGGTGAGCAGTTCGAGATCGGCGACATCCGCCCGCAGTACGCTCCCGAGCTTGACCCCACGGTCCCGCTGACCGCTCCCGGTCAGTGCGTGCCCGTGGAGCTCGCTCCGCAGCAGCCGGCACCCCGCATCATCCCGGTCGACCCGCTGGCACCCATTGAAACGCCCACACCCACTCCGTCCCCGGAGCCCGAGGCCTAAGGACGTGGGTCGGGGGCGTCAACTGACGCCCCGGCTAGAGTGAGCTTGTGGCATCTTCCGACGAGTCCAGCGCTCACGTCCCTGCGCAGCCACCGGCGCGCACACCGGGCCAGACACCTGCTCAACAGCGTCCGCCGCTCAACGGTGCCGCGTTGTTCTCTTTCGTTGCGTCCCTGCTCGGCCTCGCCATGATCGTCCCGATCGCGGGTTCGATCATCGGCATCATCTTCGGCAAGAAGGCGATGGATCAGGTCGACGAGTCCGGTGACCGTGGCGGGGGTCTTGCGCAGGCCGCCGTCATCTTTGGCTACTTCGGCCTCGTCACGCTGGGCTTGGTGCTCATCATGTTCGTCATCATCATCGTTGCCGCCAAGAACTCGACGACGTAGTCGACCGGTTCGATTTTGTGGTCTGCGGTGCATTAATAGCGCTGCCAGAGAATTCTCATGTCCGCTCCTTTCTGGCCGAATTGTTCGGCGTCAGCAAAGAGGAGGGGCCATGGCGATGAAAGCCAGCTCGACTCGAGCGAGCGCACAGGGGCGCCGCTCGTTCATTGTGGTGCGCTTGTACGAGAACGCGGGGCTGCGCGCCAAGATCATGGGCATTGTCGTTGTGTTCGCGCTCGTTGCGCTCCTTTCTTCAGCGGTAGCGATCCGCGGCATCATGGAAGCCTCCACCGACACACGTACGGTGGAGCAGCTCCAGAACAATGTGGCATTCCCCATCGGTGTGGTGCACCAAGAAGAGCTGAAGGCCCGCATGCTCATCAGCACGTATGCGGCGATGCCGTTGCAGACGGCGCTGTCGCAGCAGCAGTGGCTTGACGACATCGCGGAGACCGACGCTGACCTCGAGGCGGCCGTCCTCCAGTACGAGGAAGGTGTGGCGGGGCTTCGTGAAGCCTCAGAGACCCTCGCGGGCGAGCACTGGGAGGCGTTCAAGAGCGCGTGGGCGGACTGGAAGAAGGTCCGCGACGCGCAGATGGCTCCGGCTGCGGGCGCGAGTGACCAGGGCGAGTTCCAGAACGCCTTCTACGCGGGCGCGACCGCTCTTGATCGCGCCATTGCGAGCCTCGAGGCGGAGGAGGCCCTTGTCGCTGAGGCGGCCGTCGCCATCTCGGACAAGGCCAAGAAGGAAGCGACGGCAGCGATCGTCACCGCGATCGTCGTGGTCGGTGTCGCCATCGCGATTGCGGGGTTCCTCGCCTTGCTCGCCACGTCTGTGCTGCGCCGCCAGGTCGCCAGCGTGCGTCGTGTCACGACCGCCCTTGCCGACGGCGACTTCACCGTCTCGTCCGGGGCGCGGACCACCGATGAGCTGGGCCAGATGGGCATGGCGCTTGATGAGGCGACAGCGAACCTGCGCGCCATCATGGGCCGGGTGGCAGCGTCGGCCCAAGCCGTCGCCAGTGCCGCCGGGGACCTCGCCGCCGGTCGCGAGCAGGTCGCGTCCACGAGCGCTGAGGTGTCATCGAAGGCTGAGATGGTGGCGATCGCGGCGAGCGAAGTGAGCCGCAACCTCACCGATGTGTCGAGCGGTTCGGAAGAGATGACGGCCTCGATTCGCGAGATCGCCCACTCGACCGCTGAGGCCGCCCGCGTCGCTCAGCAAGCGGCCGACGCTGCTGCCGCGGCGAACGGGCAGATCTCTCGCCTGGGCCTGTCGAGCCAGGAGATCGGCAACGTCGTCAAGGTGATCACGTCGATCGCCGAGCAGACCAACCTGCTCGCTCTCAACGCGACGATCGAGGCCGCGCGTGCCGGCGAGGCAGGCAAGGGCTTTGCAGTGGTCGCCGGCGAGGTGGGCGAGCTCGCCCGCGAGACGGCCCGTGCGACCGACGACATCGCGCGCCGCGTCGAGGCGATCCAGGCGGACTCTCAGGGTGCCGTGTCCGCGATCGGTCAGATCTCGAGCATCGTCGAGTCGATCAACGAGTTTCAGTCGACCATCGCATCCGCCGTCGAGCAGCAGACTGCAACGACGAACGAGATGGGCCGCAATGTCTCGGACGCCGCAATGGGCTCGGAGGACATTGCGGGCGGCATCGGCACGGTGGCGCAGGCGGCCCACACCACGGTGTCCGTCATGTCGTCCGTCGGCGAGTCGATCGAGGAGCTCAACAGGCTGTCGAGTGAACTGAGCGAACGCGTCGCCACGTTCCGTTACTAGGCGATGCCCCTGGCGCCCGCGCCGCCTTGCCCGACCAGCGTCGTCCCCAGCCAGCGTCGTCCCCAGCCAGCGTCGTCCC
>CAZRHL010000065.1:0-10544 GCA_964600005.1 uncultured Demequinaceae bacterium | reverse complement strand
AGTGTCTGCGCCCACTTGGCGATGACATACGGCCTGCCCTGGCGCATGGCTGTCAACCAGCGCGCATTGAGTTCCTCAGCGCCGTGGTGCGGCGCGTGCTCGGCGTGAACCCCGCGTGCGCTCAGCGCCGCTGCTCCACCCGTCGCTTGAGGATTCGGATCCGGGACCGCGTAGCGCACCGTGGCCACACCTGCCTCAAGCAGTGCCTCAGTGCATGGGCCGGTGCGGCCTGAGTGATTGCACGGCTCGAGAGTGACGTACGCCGTCGCCCCGGCAAGATGTGCACCCCGCGCCCGTGCGTCGGCAATTGCCGCAACTTCCGCATGGGCGGTGCCAGCGCCCTCGTGAAACCCTTCGCCGAGCACGACGCCATCAGCGTCGGTGAGAACCGCTCCTACCCTGGGGTTGGGTCCGTGGGCAGGACCACGTGCGGCAAGCGACACGGCACGATCCATCGCCTCGTGAGGCGAGAACCTCGTCGCCACGGCTAGCTCACTGCCGCACGCAGTGCGGCAATCGCATCCGCGCGATTCTCGTAGCCGTACACAGCGGAGCCTGCCACCAACGTGTCCGCTCCTGCGTGAACAGCGACGGGAGCGGTATCGGCATTGATGCCGCCGTCGACCTCAAGCCAGATGTCCGTACCCGCCGCCCGCGCCGCCTCACGGAGCTCGCCCAGCTTGGGCAACGTCTCTTCCATGAACTGCTGGCCACCGAAACCTGGCTCGACCGTCATGACGAGCACCATGTCAACATGGCCGATGAGGTCGAGCACTGCGTCGACGCCGGTGGCAGGTTTGATGGCAACCGCCGCACGTGAACCGTGTGAGCGAATGTCGCTCGCAATGCGCTTCGGATGGGCCGCGGCCTCAACGTGGAAGGTGACCGATGCGGCGCCAAGCTCTGCATAACGGGGTGCCCATCGGTCTGGGTCCTCGATCATGAGATGCACGTCGAGCGGCAGCGGCGAGACCTCGGCGATGCGACGCACCACGGGCAGGCCCAGGGTGAGGTTTGGGACGAAGTGTCCATCCATCACATCGACGTGGAGGAGATCAGCACTTTGAACGTCGAGGATCTCGGACTCAAGCCGCGCGAAGTCGGCGGACAGAATCGACGGAGCGATGCGAATGCTCATAACTCAAACCTAGTCCCGGTGAGGAGCAGTGAGGAGCGCGATGTACATCGAGTCGGTCCCATGTTCGTGTGTCCACAACTGGACGTCCGGTCCGTCTCCCCACTCGTTCGTCGCCGTCTGCGTCACGTCTGCAAGGACAGGACGCGCATCAATGGACGTGAGGCCGGAACGCTCGACAATCTCGCGCGTCTCGGCAAGCACCGGCGAACACGTGACATAGGCGATCAGTCCGCCAGGCGCCAACAGGGTCTGTGCCTTCTCAAGCAGCCGACGCTGCAGGTGGGTGAGCTCAGCAAGGTCACCTTCGGTACGGCGCCAACGCGACTCGGGTCTGCGGCGAAGCGCCCCGAGTCCAGTGCACGGCGCGTCGAGCAAAATGCGGTCGTAGACTCCGGCATCCCACTCAAGTGCATCGGCGTGATGGACGCTGACTGCGGCGTTGGGAACCGCGCGGACGCTGTTGCGAACGAGCTCGGCGCGGTGCTTGTGAAGCTCGATCGCATCGACAGCTGCACCTCGGTCTGCGGCGATTGCGCCAAGAAGAGCGGTCTTGCCACCGGGCCCCGCGCACATATCGAGCCACCGTTCCTTGTCGCTCAAAGGGCGGGCGGCCGCACTCGTCAGCGTCAGCGCCGCAACCTGCGAGCCCTCGTCCTGAACGCCTGCGGTTCCCGCCGTGATCGCCGGGATGTCGGTCACGTCGCCACCAGCCGCGCTCACGCCGAAAGGCGACAAGCGCGTCGGCGATCCACCAGATTGCTCAACGAGCGCGTCGCGAGCAATGAGGCCCGGCCGAGCCACGAGCGTGACACGTGCTGGGGTGTTGTGTGCACAAAGCAACGCCTCGATGTCGCTGCCGCGCCCACGCGCGGCGAGTGACCGTTCGAGCTGATTGACAATCCACCGAGGGTGAGACGTTCGGACTGCAATCGCATCTCGGCTGGTGCCTGGTGACACTCGGGCTTGCCACGCCTCGACGCTTCGTTCGGTGATCCGGCGCATCACCGCATTGACGAAACCACGAGCCTTGCGGGCACCGCTTGCGACCACGAGATCGACGGTCTCCGACACGGCCGCATGCGCGGGTGTATTCATACTGAGCGCCTGGTGCGCTCCCAACCACAGCACAGCCCGCACCACGGGATCGAGGCTTGCAGGGTCACGGCGTGAAGCAGCCGAGATGACGGCGTCGTAGAAGCCCTGCATTCGCAATGAGCCATAAGCCAACTCGGTCGCAAAACCTGCGTCACGACCTGTGAGTCCACGGCGCTTGACTATTGAGGGCAGCACGAGGTTTGCGTATGCATCGTCCACGGTGACGGCCATCACGCAGTCAAGTGCAGCGAGCCTCGCGGAGTCGGTCATGCTTCACCAAGTTGAGCGCCATCGGACCAACGTGCGCCGCGCCACCAGTCGGCCGCATTCATGTCGCGCTTTCCCGCGGGCTGGATTGTGGACAGACGCACGGGCACCGTTCCGGTTCCGACGACGACGTCGCTTCCCGACGCAGAGACGACGCCGGGGGTGGTCGTGGGTCCATCGATGGGTTCAACGGGGCCAAGCTTCGCAACGCCACCGTCCGGAAGCGTTGTCCACGCCCCTGGGGCAGGCGTGTGGGCGCGGATATGGCGATCGATCACGTGTGCGGGAAGCTCCCATCTCACCGACGCGCCTTCCTTCGTCAACTTCCCGGCGTGGCTCACTCCGTCGTCACCTTGGGACACGGGTCGGGCGCGTCCGCTGACAAGCGCTTCAAGAGAGTCACGCAACAAGGGGGCCCCAGCGACAGCAAGACGGTCGAGCAAGTCTCCCGCGGTGTCACGAGGACGAATCGTCTCGGTCAGTTGCCCGATGACGGGACCCGTATCGAGGCCCTTTTCGATGATGAAGGTCGATGCGCCCGTGACGTCGTCTCCCGCTTCGATTGCTCTTTGCACTGGCGCGGCGCCTCTCCAGGCCGGCAAAACGGAGAAGTGAAGATTGACCCACCCATGAGCAACGGCGTCAAGGAGGGGTTGCCGCAGAATCTGTCCATAGGCGACAACCCCAGCAGCGTCGGCTTTGAGCGACCGAACTGTTTCGATGAACTCCGGATCTGAGGCCCTTTCGGGTGTTGCGACAGGCAGGCCAAGCTCAAGCGCTGCGTCCTTCACCGGGCTTGGATGGGTCTGCGAGCCACGCTTGCCGCGGGCATCGGGCTGAGTGACAACCAAGGCGATCTCGTGTCCCGCATCGACGAGCGCGCGCAGGGACGGAACGGCCACCTCAGGAGTGCCAGCGAAGATGAAGCGCATGCGGTCCATCGTAGGCGGGGTCACGGGGCCGGACGCCGTCGCGAGTGACCCGCGAACTAGCCGCGAGAACCGGGCAGCGCGTCCACGCGCATGAACAGGGGCGGCAGGGAGCCCTGTGATCTTTCGATGACAATAGAGCGAATTCGTGTCACGACGCGGGGCATCACTCCGCGTGCCGCGACGAGCCATGCGCCGTCACTGTCGCGCGATACGTCAACGGGGACATCGGCGCATGCTGCGATTGCTTCGTCGATTGCATCGGATGTGCCCTCAAGGCGCAGCGCTCGCCGATGTGGCGGCAAGCCAAGCTCGACTCTTTGCTCCAAGTCGTGAGCGGCGAGGTCCCAGCCATCCCACGCGACAAGAGCCGCGCGAACGCGCTCGGGCAGATCGCCAACGATGTGGACATGACCGCCGTTGGCACGACCTCGCACCAATGCTGCTGCGTTGAGCCAGCGTCGGACCGCCTGCACCTCGGAGCCAAGCCCCTCGCCGACGCTGACTCGTGCGCCAACGATCGCGCAGTGCCGATACCCGTCGACAACAGCGGGCAACGCGCCAGGAGTCGCGACGACGATCCCCTCTGTCGGCACGTGATCAGCGATGGTGCCTGCCGTGCCTGATGACTCGATGACAGGGACGCCGCCTGCCATTCGGCGCAGTTGAGCCGCCAGCCTCGACACCCCGAGTCCAACGGGACGCAAGCGGTATGCCCGGCACTGCGGGCAGTGCCAGGCGGCAGCCTCCTTGCCGCAGTCACGGCACTGAGCAGGGGCATGGGGCCCAGACGCACCAAGGTCCCCTCCACATTCGGGGCATTCGGCCCATTGATCGCACCGTGCGCAGGCAAGGCCCTGGGCATAGCCCGCCTGTGGCACGAGTACCGCGGCGACATCGTCCCGCGCAGCCTCGATGAGCGGCTTCCACACGCTCGGTGGCATCCAGTGGCGGCCGCCGCCCCCCTGCGCTTGGCGACTCTCCTCTCCGACGATCTCGATGCGCGGGAGCGATGCCCGATCCGCTCTGGCTGTCACCGTGGTCGCGAAACCGTGCTCGACAAGAGCAACGGCGTCTGCGCTCACTGCGTGCCCGGCAAGGAGCAACGAGCAGCCGCTGAGCTGCGACCGCATCGCCGCAACGGTCCGTGCGTGCGGATACGGTGCGCGCGGTTCTTGCATGAGGTCGCTTGCCTCGTCCCACACGCTGATGTGGCGGAGGTGGGGCACCGGGGTCCATGCCACCTGCCGAGTCCCGATGACGATGGACGCGATCCCCCGTTGGGCGGCGAGATACGAGCCATAACGCACCTGGGGGCCGTCGTCGGCATCGAGCACCGCCACCTCTCCACCGCGGCGCGCAGACCAGCGTGTCAGTCCAGCGGCGCGAGCCGCGCCCAACAGGACGTGGACTGCGCGCGCATCCGGAGCGACGAGCAGTGCGGTTCCACCATCGCCAATCGCCGCAAGTGCGGCGCCGATGATCGCATCTGCAGGCAGTGCCCGACGCCCTGTGTGGGTGGCGGCCCACACACCGCGCTGCCCGGGATCAGACGGGAGCCCAAGAGAACGTGCGTACGCTGACAGCCGTGCGACCGCCTCGCCTTGCGGCTGGTGTCGTGTCCAGCTCTTCCATGCAAGCTTCTCGACCGAGGCGACGCGCGGAACGGCGATCAGTCGGATCACATCCCACAGGGATCCGCCATAACGAGCGGCGACTTCCCGCGCGAAGTCGAGGTCAGCATGGCTGAGGGAGGGCAGAAGAGCGGCAGACTTGATCGCCTTGGTGGCGTGCGGCGACGTGCCGTCGGCAAGCTCGACGACGACAGCTGAGGTGAGCCGTCCCCCAAACGGAACACGAACGCGTGTGCCGACGTCAAGGTCGCTGAGCGCCGCAGGGACTGTGTAATCGAAGGGCCGGTCGAGGTGCGGGAGCGGGCTATCGACGATGACCCGCGCAAACACAACGCCTGCCCTAGACGGCGGCCGCCAGGGCCGCCGCGCGGTCGGTCCGTTCCCACGTGAAGTCGCTCAGCTCGCGCCCAAAGTGGCCGTAAGCGGCGGTGGGTCGGTAGATCGGGCGACGCAGATCGAGATCAGAGATGATGGCGGAGGGGCGCAGGTCGAAGACCTCTCGGATCGCTGCTGTGATGCGATCCGGGTCCACCGTGTGGGTGCCGAAGGTCTCAACATAGAGCCCAACCGGCTCTGCAGTGCCGATTGCGTATGCCACCTGAACCTCGCAGCGAGTCGCGAGTTCAGCGGCCACCACGTTCTTTGCCACCCAGCGCATCGCGTAGGCAGCTGAGCGGTCGACCTTTGACGGGTCCTTTCCGGAGAAGGCGCCCCCGCCGTGGCGGGCCATGCCGCCGTACGTATCGACAATGATCTTGCGGCCGGTGAGGCCCGCGTCGCCTTTGGGTCCGCCAATCTCGAATCGCCCTGTCGGGTTGATGAGAGTGCGGTAGTCCGAGGAGTCGAGGTCGAATCCCGCGAGCACCGGCGCGATGACGTGGCGCGCGATCTCTTCACGCAGTGCGCCGGTTTCGAGGTCCTCATGGTGCTGGCTCGACACCACGACGGTGTCGACCTTCACTGGCACATCTCCGTTGTAGCCGATGGTGACTTGGGCTTTGCCGTCAGGGCGCAGTCCCTCGACGAGATCGTCCTTGCGGGCCTGAGCGAGGCGCGCGGTGAGCGCATGCGCGATGGCGATCGGCAGCGGCATCAACTGAGGCGTATCGGTGCAGGCATAGCCGAACATGAGGCCCTGGTCTCCAGCTCCGAGTTCCTGGCGGTCGGAATCGGTCGCCTGGCTCACACCCATCCAGATATCGGGACTCTGCTCGCCAATCGAGACCGAGACCCCACACGAGTCAGCGTCGAAGCCGATGGCGGAGGACGTGTAACCGATGTCTCTCACCACGCTGCGAATGGTGGACGGGATGTCGACATACGCCGACGTTGTCACTTCACCCGCGACGTGCACGAGACCCGTTGTCACCATGGTCTCGACTGCGACCCGTGAGGAGTCGTCCTGGCGAAGCATCTCGTCAAGGATCGCATCCGACACCTGATCGCAGATCTTGTCAGGATGACCTTCGGTCACCGACTCGGACGTAAAGAGGCGCAACGACATGTTTTCCAGCATAGTGGCGCGCACCGACATGCTCGCCGGCCTCCAAGCGCCCTCGCCTACCCTGCGTGACGGTAAGTGTGGATCGCGTTCCAGATCACATGTGCGACGGACAGTTTGGTTCCCTCGGCCTGTCCGAGTACCTCGCCGTGAGCGCTGAAGATCGTCACGGAGTTCGGGACATCACCGAAGCCTCGCCCTGCACCGACGGGATTGACGACGAGCAGGTCCGCTCCCTTGCGCATTGCCTTCGCACGTCCGTGGTCAAGCGCCGTGGCGGAATTGTCGCCGGTCTCGGCGGCGAAGCCAACGATCGTCTGGTCCTCTCGGCGTGCGGTGACGAGTGACGCGAGGATGTCCTCATTCTGGATGAGCTCGAGAGTGAGTCCATCCGCGCCTTGCTTCTTGATCTTGACGTCACTCACGCGCGCCGGGCGGTAATCGGCGACAGCTGCTGCCATGACGACCACGTCTGCGTCATGTGAGGTGGTGCGTACGGCGTCGGCCAATTGCGCGGTGGTCTCGACGGACATGACCTCGATCCCCTCCCCCGCTGGCAGCGATGTGTTCGCGGCGATGAGCGTCACGAGGGCTCCCCGCTCGCGGGCTGCTTCGGCAAGTGCAAAGCCCTGGTGGCCGGACGAGCGGTTGCCAAGAAAGCGCACCGCGTCGATCGGCTCGCGCGTGCCACCTGCGCTGATCACCACACGGAGTCCGTGCAGGTCGCCGAAAGGTGCATGGTGCGGCGTGGGCGTCTCACGTAGTCCGGCATCGCCAGCGACTGAATAGAGCGCGGTGACGATTGTCTCGGGTTCAGGGAGACGGCCCGGCCCACTATCGGGCCCTGTCAGGCGGCCAATCGCAGGCTCAATGATGTGAACGCCACGGTCACGCAGTGTGGTGATGTTCGCCTGGGTGGCCGCGTGTTGCCACATCTCGGTGTGCATCGCAGGTGCAAGCACAACCGGCGCCTTCGTGGCGAGCAACGCGTTGCCAAGAAGGTCGCGTGCTTCGCCGTGCGTGTACGAGGCGATGAAATCTGCCGTGGCAGGGGCGACGAGGATGACATCGGCCTGCTGACCAAGGCGCACATGCTCAACGGCTGGCACATTGTCAAAGGTGTCCGAGGTGGCGGGCTCGCCGCTCAGTGCCTCCCACGTGGCACGGCCCACAAACTCAAGGGCTGCACGTGTGGGAACGACGCGGACAGCATGTCCGTCCTCTTTGAGCCGACGGACGACCATGGCGACCTTGTAGGCCGCGATGCCGCCGGTGACCCCCAGCAGCACCCTCACGGATTACTCCTCGCCGGAGTCGAGAATGAGGAGGTTGCCTTCGTTGATTTCACGAAGTGCGACCGACAGGGGCTTGTCAGTGGAGTCGGCCTCAACGAGAGGGCCAACGTTCTCAAAGTGTCCCTCGCCCAGCGCCTCGTAGTACGAGTTGATCTGGCGGGCGCGCTTGGCACCGTAAATCACCAGGGCGTACTTTGAGTCGACCTTGGAGAGCAACTCGTCGATGGGCGGATTGGTGATGCCCTCGGGATGCGCGATGGTTCCGGCCACGTTTTCCTCCTAGGTCCTGTCCCGCGACGTGCAGACAGCGCGTGCAAGTCTACCGTGCTGTGGCGACGATGCCTTCCAGCTCCGTCACCGCGTCGTCAAGTACGTCATTGACGATGGTGACATCGAACTCGTCGACAGCCCGCAGTTCCTCACGCGCGGTCTCAAGACGACGCTCACGTTCAGCTTGATCTTCGGTTCCCCGAATAGCCAAGCGTTCAATTAATGCCTCAAACGAAGGTGGGGCGACAAAGACGAACAGGGCGTCGGGCATAGTGTCACGCACCTGACGTGCGCCCTGAAGATCGATCTCGAGGACGACCGGCACATCGGCAGCGAGCCGTTCCTCGACAGGTCCCCGCGGGGTGCCGTAGCGATGAACGCCGTGGACCACTGCCCATTCGAGCAGCTCGCCGTCACTGATCATGCGATCGAACTCTGGAGGGCTCACAAAGTAGTAATGAAAACCGTCCTGTTCGCCTTCACGAGGCGCTCTGGTGGTAGCGGATACTGACACCCAAATATCGGGCCGACGCTGGCGCAAGGCGCTGACGAGAGTGCCCTTCCCCACCGCGGTGGGTCCAGCCACCACCACCAATCGGCTCATCGTCGCTCGCGTGCCAGCAATGCATCCACTTGGTGAGCACCAAGACCACGAATACGGCGCGCAGAACTGATGCCGATCTCGTCCATGACGACAGCGGCACGCTTTGGGCCGATACCCGGCAAGCACTGCAACAAGTCGTGAACACGAATACCCGCAAGGGCGTCGTCTGCCTTGGCACGTGCAATGGCGTCGGCAAGCGTGAACTCACCGCGGGACAAACTCTCCTTGAATACCCGCCGTGCGCTGCGCACCGCGGTCGCCTTCACGAGCGCCTGGGCGCGCTGTTCCGGTGTCAACTCGGGAGTTGCCATGTCACCTCCTTGGTTGGGACCCGTTGCCGGGCTTACTGATCGACGGCATGCGGTGACAGCGCGAACTGCGCTGCCCCTGCCGCCGCTTGTATCGCACCACGTAACTTCTCAACGAAGGGACCGGCCTGAGCAATCCCGCGTGATTGGCTGACGAGCACACGTGAGCGCGCCTCGCCGAACACACTCGCCACCTCACGCGGTCCCGCGCCTTGTGCGCCGACGCCGGGCGCGAGCAAAGGGCCGTTCACGTGTCCGAGATCAATACCGAGCTCAGCAACTGCTGCGCCGATCGTTGCTCCGACCACGAGGCCGACGGAGCCCATCGGCTGCGCACCATGGTTGAGCTCCGCGGCTGACTCGGCGATGACTCGAGCGACTGAGACGTTGCCGCGACCAACCGCGTGCTGCACTTCCGTGCCTTCAGGGTTGGACGTGAGGGCGAGAACAAAGACGCCCTTTCCGGAGTGCTCTGCAAGCTCAAAGGCCGGCCGCAATGAGCCAAAGCCAAGATACGGCGACACCGTGATGGCGTCGGCCTCCAACGGCGCACCGTGAGCAAGGTACGCGTCCGCGTAGCCTTCCATCGTGGATCCGATGTCGCCGCGCTTCACATCGAGGATCGTGAGCAGACTGAGTTCCTTCGCCCGCTTCAATGTGTGCTCAAGCGCGGCGATGCCGCGGGCACCGTGACGCTCAAAAAAAGCCGAGTTGGGTTTCACCGCAGCGACGGCGCCGACGGACGCTTCGAGGATCGCGTCGGAAAAGGCAACGAGCGACTCAGCACTATCGGTCAGGCCCCACCGTGCAAGGAACTCTGGGTGCGGGTCAATGCCGACGCACAAAGGACCGTGATCCCGCATCGCCGTTGCTAACCGGGCGCCGAACGCCATGGTCTCTCCTTGCCGAAGGTGGGCCGCGCTGGGCCTCGCCCCCATGGTAACCGGGGTGTGTTGCCTATGCCTGGGAAGTGCCTGCTTCTTGAAGGCTCATGACCTCGAATCCGCGACCCTGGAGCGCCTCAATTGCTTGAACCGCGGCGGCCAACTGCGGGGTCGTCGTCACAATGGCGACGTCAGCCGCCGTTGCAGCGGCACGAATCTCGTAGCCGTCCGCTCGCGAACCTTGGCCCGAGGGTGTGTTCACCACCATGTCGACTTCACCGTTGTTGATGAGATCGACAATCGTTGGCTCGCCGTCCGCAGAGGCACCTTGAGAATGTTTGCGCACCACTCGCGAAGGAATGCCAAAGCGGCTCAGCACCCGAGCGGTGCCTTCGGTCGCAAGAATGGTGAATCCAAGCTGGTGCAAACGGGCCACGGGGAACGAGATTGACCGCTTGTCACGATCCGCCGTCGACACGAACACGGTGCCGCTGAGGGGCAGGCCCCCGAATGCACCCGCCTGCGACTTCGCGAAGGCAAGCGGAAAGTTCTCATCGAAGCCCATCACTTCGCCGGTCGAGCGCATCTCAGGGCCGAGCACCGAGTCGACTGCCTTGCC
>CAZRHL010000064.1:0-10557 GCA_964600005.1 uncultured Demequinaceae bacterium | reverse complement strand
GGCGCGGTCGAGTTCGCCTTCCCGGAGCATGCTCGCAGGCTCATGCACAGTGCGCCGATTGACCACGTAGAAGCCCTCGGATTTGCACAGGATGCGATAGCCGCGCTCGACCATGAGGCGTTCAATTGAGCTCACACCGCCGCGCCCGACAAATCCCGGAACCCGTGTGTCAAAAGCGGTAAACGGCGTGGTGCTCTCCGGTAGGGCCGCGATCCAGTCGCGAAGCAGTGGCTGCTCAGTATCCGGGGGCAGGTCGCCCGCATGACGGGGCCTGCTCGCGACGCCTTTCATTGTCTGGGCGGTGGGAAGACTCATGGCGTGAACGGGGGTGCCGACAACAAGCAGCGATGCGCCAACGATCTCGTCGGGCGTGATCTCGTCGGTCCCGCCAACAAGTGTGTCCGGGCCCAGACCTTCGGCGATGGCTCGCCCCACAGCCGCTGTGTTGCCCCACAGCGACTGAAAGACCACCATTGCTCTCACGTGTCCATCTACCCGCGTAAATCGGCGATTCTTCCGGGACCTTCGGGCCAGTCTTGGCTTTTCGTGCCGATATGCGCGGTCCGCGGGTGGATTACGCAAGTTCCGTTCGTTGGAGGACGTCGCTCAGTTGGCGCGCTGCATCGATCACGGCCGACGCGTGAAGCATGCCGGGATGTGCGGTCAGACGTTCGGACGGTCCGGAGATCGAGACGGCGGCGATAACGGTTCCGGCCGCTCCCCACACCGGAGCTGATACGGAGCTCACTCCCGCTTCGCGCTCGGATGACGACTCTGCATAACCTTGCTCGCGGACCAGTTCGAGGTCGGCGGCGGTGAAGCGCGCATCGATCAGTCCCGCATGCATCACCTCGGCCGGCTGCCACGCGAGCAACACCTTGGCGGCGGAGCCTGCTGACATCGTCATCGTGGTGCCCACGGGGATCGAATCACGCAGGCCAACGGGCCTGTCCACGGCCGCCATGCAGATGCGCTGATCACCATGACGTCGGTACAACTGGCTCGATTCGCCGGTGCGATCGCGGAGCGTCGTGAGCACGGGCAAGGCGGCACTCACCAAACGGTCCTCACCGACGGATGCCGCGAGAGTGGCGAAGCGGTCGCCGAGAATGAACGCGCCGCTTTCATCGCGTCCCACAAGGTGGTGGTGCTCGAGCGCGAGAGCGAGGCGGTGGACGGTTGGGCGAGCGAGATGCGTCTGCTCGACAAGGGTGGCGAGCGAGGCCGGTCCCTTTTCGAGCACACCAAGGATCGCGGCGGCCTTGTCAATGACGCCCACTCCGCTATGATTGTCCATAGATCGATACTACCGTCTCACATCTTGAGATGTCGAGGCCTGTTGGGAATGGAGGGTGCGATGGGCACCACCTTGGCCGAGAAGCTGTGGCAGGACCACTTGGTCCGTAAAGGTGAGAACGGCGCGCCCGACCTCATCTACATTGACCTTCACATGTGTCACGAAGTGACGAGCCCGCAGGCATTTGAGGGCTTGCGACTCGCAGGCCGCCCGGTGCGCCGCCCGGATCTCACCATCGCGACGGAAGACCACAACACCCCGACGCTCAACATCGACCTGCCCATCGCCGATGAGACGAGCCGCATCCAGATCAACACCCTGCGCAAGAACGCCGAAGAGTTTGGCGTTCGCATTCACTCCCTCGGCGATGCCGATCAGGGTGTGGTGCACGTTGTGGGCCCGCAGCTCGGCCTCACGATGCCCGGCATGACCGTGGTGTGCGGTGACTCCCACACGTCGACCCACGGTGCCTTCGGTGCCCTTGCCTTCGGCATCGGCACCTCTGAGGTGGAACACGTGCTGGCCACCCAGACGCTTCCGCTCAAGCCGTTCAAGACGATGGCGATCAACGTCAACGGTGAACTGCCCAAGGGCACCACGGCGAAGGACATCATCCTCGCGATCATCGCGAAGATCGGTACCGGTGGCGGCCAGGGCTACGTGCTTGAGTACCGTGGTGACGCCATCAAGAAGCTGTCGATGGAAGCACGCATGACCATCTGCAACATGTCGATCGAGGCGGGCGCCCGTGCCGGACTGATCGCACCCGACGAGACCACGTTTGAATACGTGAAGGGCCGCCCCCACGCCCCTGAAGGTCAGGACTGGGACGACGCTGTCGTCTACTGGAAGACGCTCGTCACTGACGCGGACGCCGTCTTTGACACGGAAGTCGACCTCAATGCGAGCGACCTCGAACCGTTCGTCACCTGGGGGACCAACCCCGGCCAGGGCCTGCCCCTCAGCGCGACGGTGCCGAACCCGGAGGACTTCGCGGACGAAACGGACCGCGAGGCCGCCGAGAACGCGCTGCGCTACATGGGTCTCACGCCCGGCACCCCGCTGCGTGAGATCGACATCGACACGGTGTTCCTTGGCTCGTGCACCAACGGCCGCATCGAGGACCTGCGCGCCGCTGCCGAGATCATCAAGGGCCGCACCAAGGCGCCCAACACCCGCATGCTCGTTGTGCCCGGCTCAGCGCGAGTCCGCCTCCAGGCAGAGGCCGAAGGCCTCGACAAGGTGTTCCTCGACTTCGGCGCCGAGTGGCGTAACGCCGGCTGCTCGATGTGCCTCGGGATGAACCCCGACCAGCTGAAGCCGGAGGAACGCTCCGCCTCCACGTCGAACCGTAACTTCGAGGGCCGCCAGGGTAAGGGCGGCCGCACTCACCTCGTCTCGCCGCTTGTGGCCGCCGCCACCGCCGTGCGAGGCAAACTCTCAAGCCCCGACGACCTCGAAAACGCCGCTGCGGCGCTCGTGTAAGGAGCGGAAGCCATGGAAAAGTTCACGACCCACACCGGCGTCGGCGTTCCGCTGCGCCGCTCGAACGTCGACACCGACCAGATCATCCCCGCCGTCTACCTCAAGCGCGTCACCAAGACGGGCTTTGACGACGCGCTGTTTGCTGCCTGGCGCGGCGACGCCGACTTCATCCTCAACCAGCCCGCCTACAAGAACGGGTCCGTGCTTGTCGCCGGGCCTGACTTCGGCACAGGCTCCTCACGCGAGCACGCCGTGTGGGCGCTGAAGGACTACGGCTTCAAGGTCGTCATCGCGAGCCGTTTCGCCGACATCTTCCGCGGCAACTCCGGCAAGCAGGGTCTGCTCACTGCCGTTGTCAGCCAGGAGAACGTCGAGCTCTTGTGGAAGCTTCTCGAGACGGAGCCGGGCAAAGAGATCACCGTCTCCCTCGAGGACCGCACCATTACGTGCGGCGAGCTCGTCATCAGCTTCGAGATCGACGACTACGTGCGCTGGCGCCTCATGGAGGGCCTCGACGACATCGGCCTCACCCTTCAGCACGAGGAAGACATCACCGCCTTCGAGGCGCAGCGCGAAGGCTGGCGACCCAAGACGCTTCCGGCGAAGACCGAGCCCAAGCAGCCGGTAGTAGCGGCCCGCCCGGTCGAGTAAGCCCATGCGGTCGATGCTCCCCGGCGTTGTTGGGGAGTCACTCGACTGGCGGGGGCGGAACCTCATCGGTGAGGAACGCACGCCAGTAGTCGGCGCGCTTCGCGTGGTCGGCGTCATTGCGCCTGTCGATGATCGGCCCACCTCTTGTGGTGATCCGGGACCGGAAGCGATCGTCGATATGGCACCGAGTCGGCTCGTAACGCACCTCGTATTCAGTGAGGTAGCGCGCCTGGGCATTGCGATGCCGTTCGATGAGCTTCAGCTTGTGGAAGTGCGCCCACGTGAAGCCGATGAGTGCTGCGATGCCCGTGAAAATCAACGGAAACATGACGATCCGCAGTGCCTCAACGCCTGCGGCCATGAAGAACGGGATCGTCAGCGCGAGAACCGGCAGTCCAATGGACGTCACGGCCCACCCGCGCAGATTCGCCGAACGCTTGATCTTCGCCATGTTCATCGGCAACGAGCCTTGGGTCTCGCCGGAGCGCCCGTTGACGGCGATGTAATGCATGATCGTGCCGCGCGGGGTCTGTTCGTAATAGGCGTAGATCCACACGGGCAGCAGGACGGTGAGCCACCGCGTGCCCTTCACTGCAACCTGCTCCGACTCCCACCGCACACCGCCGGTGTAGCCGCGAACCGTTTGGCCGACATAGCCGCGCGCCATCGTCGCGAAGTGGTCGGCGGCATAGCTCATCGCGTCGTTGACGCTGAGGTCGCGCTTTTCGAAGGTCGTCCCGGCGGTCAGGTAGTGCGCGTTGAACCGCACGGCGTTCTCGATGTCAAAAGGCTGCACCGCATTGAGAATGTTCGTTGTCGACACCGCGCTGTAGATCCGGGTGCGGGTCGATCGCGCTTCGATCGCGAGGTCGTCGACAAGGAGATCAGCCTCGCGCGTCACGTTGTACTCGTCGGAGTAGTACTCGTACTCGGACTTGTCGATGCGTCGCCGGCCCTTGCGAACCCAGCCGACGCCGTCGAGACGCACCGTGACGCGCCCGTCGACCACGAGGTACGGCAGGTAGACGGCGTGAAGCGAAGCCTGCGAGAAGTCCTGGACAAAAGCGTCGTCCAGATGGGTGCCGCGTTCGCTCACGTACGCACGCATGCGGTTGAGCGCGTCATCCTGCGCGATGTGGAACGGCAGGATGGCGTCCGGCACGGTGCCCGATTCCACCGCGTTGCTCATCGACAGCACATGGCGGCACCAGTGACACGTGGCGCTCAGCGTCTTCTCGGTGTTGAGAGTGACCTCCGCGCCACATCCCGAGCACTTGAGGGTGACAAGCGCGTGAGTGTCGATGTCCACAGCGCCATCAAGAGTCGTGGTGCCCACAAGGTCGGCGATGCCATCGCTCAGGTGCAGCTCCTTCGCGATCACCGCGGTGTTCCAGCGGTAACGGCAGAACGTGCACGTGAGCCACGCGCCGTCGAACTTCGCATCGCTTGCGCCGCATTTGAGGCAACGGTTGACCGCACTATGCGCAACAGCGGAATCTGCGTCCACGGGCACCCCCTCACGGTCCTGCGCGTTGTCGCGCTCACTTTACCGATCGCCCCTGCCGGGTCAATCACGCCTCTGCATGGGCATGTCGACGGGTGGTGCGCCGCGTGACTCAACCCTCTCGCTGGTCGACCTTGCCGCATGCGCAGGCTCGCCGTCTCGCCATCCCGGCCATCGCATCGAACATCGCCGTCCCGCTCGTCGGCCTCACCGACACCGCGCTCTTGGGGCATTTCTCCGACGCCGTCGGGCTTGGCGCTGTCGGCTTGGGTTCGGCAGTTATCGCGACCGTGTTCTGGGCGTTCGCGTTTCTGCGTCCCGGAACCACCTCGCTCGTCGGTCGAGCCTTCGGCGCGGGACGTGAGGACGACGCGATCCGCCATCTGCAACGGGCACTCGCACTTGCAGCGGCGCTCGGCACGCTGTGGCTTGCGCTCCAGTGGTTGATCGTGCCGCTCGTTGTCCGCTTCCTCTCGCACGGAGCCGCGGCCGGTCCGGTGGCGACCGACTACGCCCTCATCCGTGGCCTTTCGCTGCCAGCCGTGCTGCTCACCCTTGCCAGCGTCGGCTTCTTCATCGGTCGCCAGAACACACGAACCCCGCTCGTTGTCGCCGCGACAGTGGCGGGCACGAATGTCGTGGGCGACGTGATCGCTGTCGCCATGCTCAATCACGGTGCCGTGGGTGCCGCGTGGGCCACGTTCATTGCGGAGTGGGTTGGCGCGGCGCTCGCCATCGGCTTGGTGCGCCGCAGCATTGGGGCGCAGGGGTGGTCCACGCTGACGCATTGGCGCCACCCCGAACTTCGCACCGGCTGGCGCGAGCTCGCGTCGATGAACTCGCATCTCGTGCTGCGTTCGGGGCTCCTCATGGGTGCGATCACGGTGGTCGCGTCAATCGGCTCGCGCTTTGGCGATCACGCGCTCGCGGCCAACGCGATCATGCTGCAGATGATGTACCTCGCCTCCTACGCGCTCGACGGTTATGCGACGGCGGCGGAGACGATGGCCGCCGCTGCGATCGGGGCACGCAAGGTCGCTGACTTCCACCGTGCAAACCTCGCCTCGTCTGCGGCCGCCGCTGTCATCGCGATCGTCATGACGGCCGTGTTCTGGGTGGGCCGGGAACCGATTCTCGCGACCCTCACGAGCATCCCCGAGGTGGCCACCGTCGCGCGCGACACGTGGTGGGCGGTGATCGCACTGCCAGTGGTCTCGGGAGCGGCCTGGATGCTCGACGGTGTCTTCCTCGGCACCGGCCGTTCGCGCGACATGATGTGGTCGATGGCGGTGAGCGTGCTCATCGTGTTCGCCGCGATCGTTGCGATCCCGCTCGCGCTCGACACCTTCACGAACGCCTGGCTCTGGAGCGCCTTCCTCGCGATGAACGTGACGCGCGCTCTCACCTTGGGATGGCAATATGTGAGACTCACTCGCCACTCACGGTGGCTTGCGGAAATGTCCTGACTGCCTGAGGCATTGACACACACATGAGCGAGCGCGCACACACGGCCGACGCTGCAGTCGCCGTCTCGTCATCCCGCGCCGGAGTGCTTGGCGTAGGCGCGGCAGTGCTCGTGTGCGGGGCCGCGATCCTCCTGTTCGCCGTCCACGTGAGGCCGTGGGGCTACATTCCGTTGCTTGCGGGAGTCGCACTTGCGTGGGCGGTTGATCGAGCTCTTGCACGCGACCTTGCCCTCATCGCCCTGGGGCAAGTGCTTATCTCGTCCATCTCGCTCAAGGCGGACCTGTCCAACTTGGGGATGGCGCGCTTCGCGCTCGCATTGAGCCTCGCTGTGGCGGTGCCGGTCGTGCTGGCGCGGGTGGTGTTCAAGGACCGTGAGGTGACGTTTCGGTGGAGGGGCGGCTGGCCGTGGTCACGCGCCCAATGGCTCTACATCGCCGTTGTTCTCGCCGCCGCGTACCTGATCCTCCCGTACTACTTCATCTCCTCCGGCGTGTATCGCAATTGGCCAGAGATCACGGGAAATGCCGAGATCGCACGGCTGTTCATTGGCGTGAACGCGGTTGGCATTTGGGACGAGCTGTTCTTTGTCGCCACCGTGTTTGTTCTCTTGCGCCGTCACTTCCCGATCTGGGCTGCGAACCTGCTCCAGGCGACGGTGTTCGTGTCGTTCCTGTGGGAACTCGGGTACCGCGCCTGGGGTCCGCTTCTCACCATCCCGTTCGCGCTCATCCAGGGCTGGCTCTACTCACGCGCCAAGACCCTGCCGTACGTCATCACGGTCCATCTGCTCTTTGATGCCGCCGTGTTCATGGTGCTCGTCCACGCCCACCACCCCGAGCTGTTCGACATTTTTGTCACAACACCCAGATGACCCCTTGGTTCCGGCCGCGCTTTCGGGTCATGCTGAGGCTATGACGGTCAACGTGTCGATTCCTCCCAGCCTGCTCGCCGGGCTCGCTGCCCGTGCCGCCACTGGGCGGGTCATCCTCGGGATTGCGGGCCCTCCGGGATCGGGCAAGACGACTCTCGCTCGGGCAGTCGTCACCGCCCTCGCGGAGGACGAACCTCCCGTCACCGCCGCCCACGTGCCCCAGGACGGCTTCCACTTGCCCAATGCCGAGCTCGAGCGATTGGGTCTGCGTGACCGCAAGGGCGCGCCCGAGACTTTCGACGCAGCCGCTTTCGCCGACCTCCTCCGCGGGCTTCGGGACAACCCGGACGCCGACGTTGTGGCACCCGACTATGACCGCACCATCCACGAGCCCGTGCCAGGGCGTATCGCCATTGCCGCATCGGCCCAGGTCATCATCGCCGACGGCCTCTACGTCGCCCACGACGAGGGCGACTGGGCACGGGTGAGCGAATGCCTCGACGTGGTGTGGTGGCTCGATGTGCCGTGGGACCTCGCCCGTGAGCGCCTCATCGCACGCCACATGGAAGGTGGCCGCGCCCCTGATGACGCATCAGCGTGGGCAGACCGTGTGGACGCGATGACGACGGCGCTCGTGGCGAGCGGCCGGGAGAGGGCCGACGCCGTGCTCACCTGGCGTGACCGGGCGTGGGAGATCGCTTAAGCGGGGTGCGGCGGCGGCGCGCTCAGCCATGCGCGCGTGCCGAAGCTGCCAAGCGACGACCCAGCCACCTGTGCCGCGAAGGCAAGGTCCTCGGCGAGACGAGCGTCGTCCGAACCGAGTGATGCGATGCGCCACGTGAACGCGCCGTGGAAGAAGTCGCCTGCACCCAAGGTGTCGACCACCGCAACCCTCGGCACGTCCACCTCACCGCTCACCGTGGGAGTGCGGTACAGGATCGTGTCCGAACCGCGGGTGATGACGCAGCTGCGCACCCCGCGGAAGGTGAGGTAGTCGACGACATCCTGCGGCGTCGTGCCGGACCCCGCGGGCGCGAAGTCGGCGGAGACGACCGCGATATCAGCCATTCGCGCCACCTCATCCGTGTAGTGCTTCACGCTGCCGGCGTCGAGGATGACAGGGATGCCGCGCTCGCGGGCCTGCGCTGCAATGGGGGCCGCGATCGCACGGAAGTAACCGTCGATGAGGACGGCGCCCACGCCGTCGAGCGACGGCATCTCATGAGGCACAGGATTCTCAGCGGTCGCCGTGCCCGTGGGGGAGATGACAGCGCGATCTCCCGTCGACTTCGTGACAAGGATCGACGCGGTGATGGGCGGGCCGGCGTAATCGGCGGCTACCTGAAGCTCGACACCGCAGGCCGCGAGATCGCTCACGATCGGCTCGGTGAGGGGATGGTCGGGCAACGCTGTGGTGAGCGTCGGCCGGCCGCCCACGTGCGCAAACGCGACGGCGGCATTCGCGGCAGGCCCACCCGCGACCACCAAAAACTCAAGCGCCGCGACCTTCTCATTCGAGGAGGGCACGCGCTCCACTGACTGGATGATGTCGAGCGTCGTCAGCCCTGCAAACACGGCACGAGTCATGCGGCGCATGCTACTCGCGCGTGTTCACTGAGGGCGTGCACGTCTGTTGAAGAGCAGGGGATAAGGCACGATAGTTCTCATGACGGACTCTCTGCGCGTGCATGGTGGACGTCCACTGACGGGTGAGATCACCGTGCGTGGCGCCAAGAACTTCGTTTCGAAGGCCATGGTGGCCGCTCTGCTCGGCTCCACGCCCTCCACGCTGCGCAACGTCCCGGACATTCGCGACGTCAACGTGGTGTCCTCCCTGTTGCGGCTTCACGGCGCGGACGTCGTCTATGACGTGGACTCCGGCGTCATCACGATGGACACGACCACGCTCACCCCGGCCGACGCCGTCGACATCGCCGAGCACGCGGGCTCCTCGCGCATTCCGATCCTCTTGTGCGGCCCGCTCCTGCACCGTCTCGGTGAAGCGGTGATTCCCGACCTGGGCGGGTGCCGCATCGGCGACCGCCCCAGCGACTTCCACCTGGAGATCCTCAAGAAGTTCGGTGCCGTGGTGAAAGAAGCCGCGGACGGCCTTCACCTCACCGCGCCCAATGGACTGCGAGGCATCCGCCACGAACTGTCGTACCCGTCCGTGGGCGCCACCGAGCAGCTGCTCCTCACCGCCGTCCTTGCGGAGGGCATCACGACGCTGCAAAACGCTGCCGTGGAGCCGGAGATCAAGGACCTCATCGACACGCTGCAGAAGATGGGCGCGATCATCTCCGTCGACACGGACCGCTCGATCACGATCGAGGGTGTGAAGCGGCTGCGCGGCTACGACCACTTTTCTCTCACCGACCGCATCGAAGTGGGCTCGTGGGCAGCCGCGGCGCTCGCGACGAGGGGTGACATCTTCGTTCATGGCGCACAGCAGCGTCACATGGGCATGTTCCTCAACGTGTTCCGCAAGGTAGGCGGCGAGTTTGAGGTGGTGAAGGACGGCATTCGCTTCTACCACCCAGGCGGCGACCTCACGTCGATCGCTCTGCAGACAGACGTCCACCCCGGCTTCATGACCGACTGGCAGCAGCCGATGGTCGTTGCACTCACCCAGGCGAAGGGCCTCAGCATCGTCCACGAGACGGTGTACGAGAACCGCTTTGGCTTCACGGCAGCGCTCGTCAAGATGGGCGCGAACGTCCAGCTGTACCGCGAATGCCTGGGCGATAAGCACTGCCGTTTCGGCCAGCGCAACTTCAAGCACTCGGCGGTGGTCTCCGGGCCGACGCCGCTCACGGCTGCAGACATCGAGGTGCCGGACCTGCGCGGCGGCTTCTCGCACCTCATTGCCGCTTTGGCTGCAGAAGGCACCTCAACGGTGACGGGCATTGGCATTATTGACCGCGGATATGAAGACTTCCGCGGCAAGCTTGCCGCGCTCGGTGCAGACGTCGAGGACTGAGGATGGCTAGACGCGTACCCTTGCGCACGCCCAAAAAGCCGGGCTATCGCGCCGCCGCGGCGACCCTTCGTGGGCTTATGGCGATGATGACGCGCAAAGACTGGCATGGCGCAGAGCACATGCCGACCTCGGGCGGCTTCATTGCGGTGTCGAACCACGTGACGTATGCGGACCCGATCACCCTCGCCCACTTTCTGTACAACAACGGCTACCCGCCGCACTTCCTTGCGAAGTCGGGTCTGTTCAAGATCCCGTTCGTTGGCCGCATCCTCCACGCACTCGACCAGATCCCCGTCTACCGG
>CAZRHL010000063.1:6188-10774 GCA_964600005.1 uncultured Demequinaceae bacterium | reverse complement strand
CGAGGGCGAGTACGACCACATCGCTGAGCAGGCGTTCTTCAACATCGGTGGTCTTGAGGACCTCGAGAAGAACTGGGCGCGCATCCAGAAGGAGATCGGCTAAGCCATGGCGCTCACCGTCGACATCGTTGCCCCCGACCGGGTGCTGTGGGAGGGTCAGGCCTCCTTCATCAGCGCGCCGTCAATCGAGGGCTCGATTGGTCTGCTCCCTGGGCACGAGCCGATTCTGTCGGTGCTCGGCCCCGGGACCGTCAAGGTCAAGCAGGCCGACGGCGAGGAGAAGCTCGTTGCGATCTCCGGTGGCTTCATTTCGTTCGACCACGATGTGGTGACGATTGTGGCCGAGCCGGTGGCGGAGCCCGCCGCGGACGCTTAAGGCCCACGATGCGCGTCGTGATTGCGCGATGTGCTGCCCGCTACACCGGGCGGCTCAACGCTCACCTGCCCACCGCGACGCGCGCGATCATGGTGAAGGCCGATGGCTCGGTGTTGCTCCATTCAGACGGCGGTTCGTATAAGCCGCTCAACTGGATGAGCCCTCCATGCACGCTCCGGGTGCTCTCCGACGTCGAGGGTGCTGATGAGCCCATCGTTGAGCGGTGGGTGGTCCAGCACGACAAATCGGATGACCGGCTCGAGATCGATCTTTTCGAGATCCACGCGGATACCGAGCATGAGCTTGGCGTGGACCCCGGACTGGTCAAGGACGGCGTCGAGGCGCATCTTCAAGAGCTGCTCGCAGAACAGATCGCGCTGCTCGGCGCAGGAGCGACCCTTGTGCGGCGCGAGTACCCAACGGCGATCGGTCCCGTCGACATCCTCGCGCGGACGGCGACGGGCAAAGCCGTTGCCGTCGAGATCAAACGACGCGGAGACATTGACGGCGTCGAGCAGCTGACGCGATACCTTGAGCTTCTCAACCGGGATCCGCTCCTCGCGCCCGTTGAGGGGGTGTTCGCGGCCCAGGAGATCAAGCCGCAGGCCCGAGTGCTTGCCGAAGACCGAGGCATCCGTTGCCTTGTCCTCGACTACGACGCGATGAAGGGCGTCGACAACGCCGACTCTCGTCTCTTCTGAGTCGGCCCGCGACTCGCCCCGCCCTCCTGGAAGGCACTGGTGGTCGATTGTGTTGCGATGTCGACCCTCAGTGCCTTCCAGGAGGGGGTGGAGGGGACTCAACGAATCGAAACGTTTCGGCTACACTCGCATCATGTCCTCCGCAACGTTCCCCGAAGACTTCCTCTTTGGCGCCTCGACGGCGTCGTACCAGATCGAAGGCGCAGTCGCCGAGGGCGGCCGCCTCCCGAGCGTGTGGGACACGTTTGCCCACACCCCCGGCCGCACTGTCAATGGCGACACGGGCGATGTCGCATGCGATCACTACAACCGCTACGTGGACGACATCGCGGCAATGGCCGAGATCGGTCTCAATGCGTACCGCTTCTCGCTCGCATGGCCGCGACTGCAGCCGACCGGTGAGGGCGAACTCAACCCTGAAGGCGTCGCCTTCTACTCGCGCATCTTTGATGAACTTGAGCGCCACGGCATCACACCTCTTGTCACGCTGTACCACTGGGACCTGCCGCAGACGCTGGAGGACCAGGGTGGCTGGCCCGTCCGCGCCACTGTCGACCGCTTTGTTGACTACGCTCGCCGCACCGTCGAGGCGTTCAAGGACCGTGCGATCAACTGGACCACCTTCAACGAGCCGTGGTGCCCGGCGTTCCTTGGCTACTCCTCGGGTGCTCACGCACCGGGCCGCTCTGAGCCCGCCGCATCACTTGCTGCGGCCCACCACTTCAACCTTGCGCACGGTCTCGCGTACGACGCCATCAAGGAAGTCCACCCCGACGCTCAGGTGAGCATCGTGCTGAACTCTCACCTGCCGCGTCCGTGGAACATCGCGGACCCGCGCGACATCGAAGCCGCAACGAAGATCGACATCCTCGCGAACCGCATCTTCATCGACCCGCTCACGCAGGGGGAGTACCCGCCAGAGCTGCTGGCCTTCACGTCGAGCCTCACCGACTGGTCGTTCATCCATGAGGGAGACCTTGAGCAGATCAAGGGCCGTCTCGACGTGGTGGGTGTGAACTACTACTCGTCGCACATGGTGCGTTTCAACGACGGCCCGCGCTCGCTGACCGGCGAGGACGGCCACAAGTCGACGACGTTCAGCTGCTGGCCCGGTGCCGATGACGTCGAGTTCATGCCGCTCATCGGCAAGCGCACCACGATGGGTTGGAACGTGGACCCGAGCGGCTTCCACGCGCACTTGCTGCGCATCCACCGTGACTTCGGCTTGCCGATCATCGTGACCGAGAACGGTGCCTCCTGGCCCGACGAGTTGAGCGAGGACGGTCGCATTCGCGACGAGGACCGCTACACCTACCTCCACGACCACCTTGCCGCCGTCCAGCGCGCCATGGACGAGGGTGCGGACATCCGCGGCTACATGGCGTGGAGCCTCATGGACAACTTCGAGTGGGGATACGGCTTCACCAAGCGCTTCGGAATGATCCGAGTCGACTACGACACTCAGCAGCGCACGTGGAAGGACTCCGCGTACTGGTACCGCGAGATGATCTCTCGTCGCGCGCTCGTTCCTGTCGCAGATGTAGAGTCCTTGGTGGAGACGCCTCCGCGCTCCTACTAATCGTCCGGCGCCGCGCCCTTCCCCCCCTCGGGTGCGGCGCCGGCATCTTTTCCCGGTGCCGTCGGTGCCGACTCGGGTCCCGTCATGTCGCGAGACTTCGTAGACTCGAGTCATGCCCTCCAAGCGCCGCTCCTCAAAGCGTCCATACGGGCAACCCCACCCCGAACTTGATGTTGAGCGCCTGCGCGGCTCCATGGGCGCATGGCGGGAGACAGGTCCGCGCGGTGACGACTACTGGGTCGCGATTCCGCGTCCCACTGACAAGACCTATACCTGCCCGGGCTGCGGTGGCGTGATTGCCGGCGATGTTCAGCACGTCGTCGCGTGGCCCGCGGAATCGATCCTTGGCGAGCAGGCCGCTGCCGAGGCTCGTCGACACTGGCATCGTGGATGCTGGACCAACTTTGGGAGAATGCGTGGCTGAGGTTGAGATCGGCTCGATGACGGTGCTTCCGGCCCGTCGCGAAGAGATCGAGTTGCGGACGGAGGATGGCCTCACGCTCGTGGGTGAGCTGTCCACTCCGGCCGCCGGGCCCATCGTCGCCACTCTCATCACCTTGCACCCGCTTCCCACTCATGGCGGGTTCATGGACTCTCACGTGATCCGCAAGGCGTCGTGGCGGCTGCCCGCGCTCGCGGGAGTAGCGGTGCTGCGCTTCAACACCCGCGGCACGTCCTCTGCTCGCGGCACCTCGGAGGGCGCCTTTGACGAGGGCGTGGGGGAAGCGGCCGACGTTCGAGCTGCCGTGGACTTTGCCGTCGCCAGGGGTTTGCCTGGGCGGTGGCTGCTCGGGTGGAGCTTTGGCACGGAACTCGCGCTCATGTATGGGGCGGATCTTGACGTTGAGGGTGCGATCTTGCTGTCGCCGCCGCTGCACCGGGCACAGCCGGAGCATCTTGAATCATGGGAGCGCTCGGGCAAGCCGGTGACGATCCTCATCCCGGAGTTCGACGACTTCTTGCAGCCTGCACAGGCGATCGACCGTTTCCGTCCTCTGCCGAGCGCGCGCCTCATCCCTGTCGACGGTGCGAAGCACCTGTGGGTGGGGGAGAAGTATGTCCGCCTCGTGCTCGATGAGGTGGTGAATGTGGTGGCGCCCGGGAACGGCCCACTGCCCACGCACGTCAATGAGGCAATAGTGGCAAAGGGAGACAACCCATGAGTCGATCGCAACGAGTTCCGTTGGTCTTGCTCAACGCCTTCCCTCTCGACAAGGAGCAGTGGGAGCCGCTCCTTGCCGCTCTCGACGACGCCGATGTGCCCGTGGGCGACATCATCACCTTTGATCCGCCGGGCATCGGCGACATGCCAGCGACCGAGGAGCCGCCGTCGCTTGAGCTGATCGCGGACGCGGCCGTCATGGCCATGCGCGAAGTGACGGGCGTGCAGGAGGCGCTGTGGGTGGGGTGCTCGATGGGTGGCTACATCGCGATGGCGGTGCTTGACCGCCACCCCGACGCTGTGGCTGGCATTGGTCTGCTCGGCACCCGTGCGGGCGCTGACGCAGCCGAGGGCAAGGCACGGCGCGAGCGGCTCGCCACGGACGCAGAGTCGACGGACGGCATCGCCGACCCGGAGTCTCACGCGCGCGGCATGATCAGCGAGGCGAGTGCAGGCAAGGCCGAGCTGTTGGCCGCGCTGACAGCGAATGTCGCCCGGCAGAAGGGCGTCGGCATCGCCTGGGGTCAACGGGCGATGGCGGCGCGGCCGTCGCGCCTCGCCATCCTCGACAACGCCGGGGTGCCGGCATTCGTGATCCGTGGTGCCGACGATGCGATCACGAGCGCCGAGGATGCCGAGGCGATGGCGAAAGCACTCGAGCTCGACGTCGTGACTCTTCCCGGCGTCGGGCACTTGCCTGGTCTTGAGGCGCCTGCGGAGGTTGCCGCGCATATCGCGGCGCTCGCCCGCGCCGCTCGCTGAAGCCGC
>CAZRHL010000063.1:0-6088 GCA_964600005.1 uncultured Demequinaceae bacterium | reverse complement strand
GCCGCTCGCTGAAGCCGCACGCTGGCGCCGCTCTAGTAGGAGTTGCCCGCCTCAAGCCGAATCGCGAGCGCCTCCGTCAGTGGAATCGACTCGCCATCGCGCGCGCCCCTGCCCAGCTCGAGCGGGGGATCGGCTGGTTCGAGGTCTACACCCGTGAAGCGTGCGGCGAGCGAGCCGGGGGCGTGGAGCAGGTAGAAGAGCCCGTCAGTGCTGACTCCGATGCTGCGATCACGCTTGATGTACCAACCGACGACGTTCGTCTTGTAGCGGGCCGTGCCGGTGTAGCCGCGCGCGTAGAGACGTTCGGGCTCAATGCCCTGGGCCGTTGCGTTCAGTGCGAACTCGCGGATGAGAACCGCCGCTTGCGCGCTCTCGCCCTGGCGGCGTCGTTCCAGCCGTGCAGCGAGCTCAAAGGCGTCCTCCGCACGTTGTCCCATTGACGCTACTCGGACTCGGCCGCGCGCTTCGCGTCCTTGTCAGCGTGCTCCTTGGCGAGCTTGGACGCGGCAGCGAGGTTCTGGACAGGGTCTGCGGCGAGCAGCGTGCGCAGTTCGTCGAGGTACGCGGTGATGGACTCGCGCTGCTGGTTGAGCTCCGCCACTTCCTTGTTGGCAAGGGCGCGCTCGCGCTCGGCGTCGGTGACCGCTTCCGAGATGATCGTCTCGGCGTGCTCGCGCGCACCGGAGACGATGTCGTCGGCGTTGTGGCGCGCATTGCTGAGCAAGGTCCGTGCGTGCTCCTCGGCATCGCGGCGGGCCTGCTCGGCGCGCTCGAGAGCCTCGGCCAGCTGCGCCTCGGCCTCGTTCGCGCGAGCCTTTGCGTCGGCGACCATTGCCTCGGTCTCTGCCTTGACGGCAGCGTGGCGGTCGGTCAGCTCACGCTCGGCAGCCTCACGACGCTGGGCGATCTCAATCTGGAGGTCCTCACGGGCGCGGCGGGCCTCTTCGCTTGCGGCCTCCGCCTCCGCGTGGGCCTCGCTGCGCAGTCGCTCTGACTCCGCCGTGGCCTTCTCGAGCAGGGCAGTGGCCTCAGCCTGCGCCGCTGCGGTCGAGTTCTGCGCCTCGGTCTCGGTCTGCTCGCGCAGGGCCTTGAGTTCGGCGTTGACCTGGGCACGCAGAGCTGCCACATCAGTCTGTGTGCGCTTGCGCAGGTCCGCGGTGTCGTTGTCAGCGCGCTGGCGTGTCTGTGCTGCGTAGTGGTCGGCAGCGGCGCGAGTGTCGGCGTCGTGCTGGTCTGCGTCCGCGATGGTGGAGGCGTGGTACTGATCCGCTTCCGTGGTGCGCGTCGAGTGGTACTGATCGGCCTCGGCGACCGTGCTCGCGTGGTACCGGTCGGCTTCCTTGGTCGTGGTGTCGGCGTACTCGTCCGCCTCAGCCACCTTGGCCGCGTGGTAGTGGTCCGCTTCCTTCGCGGTGGTGTCCGCGTATTCGTCCGCCTCGGCGACCTTTGCTGCGTAGTAGCGGTCTGCTTCTGCCGTGCGCTCCGTCGCGGTGCGCTCGGTCTCAGCGCGCAGCGCCTCTGCCTCGCGTCGCGCTGTCGAGATTGTCGTCGAGGCCTGCTTGTCGGCGTCGGCGCGGACAGCGGCGGCCTCGCGCTGGAGCGCCGTCGCCTCATCCTGGGCCTTCTCAACGATTGCCTCGGCCTCGGACTGGGCCACCTCAAGCTTTTCGGCCGCTTCGCGCTCAAGTCGCTCGGCGTCGGCCCGTGCTGAGGCGAGCACCTGCTCGGCCTCGGCTTGCAGTCGCTGGGCCTCGGCGTTGGCGGCGGCAATGGTGCGCTCTGCCTCACCACGCGCGGTGTCGACGAGTTCCGTCGCCTCGCGCTGCGCGGAGACACGCAGCTCGGTGACCTCGCGCTCAACGGTGGCGCGGAGCGAATGCACCTCGCGCTCGGCGCCGGTGCGCTTCTCAGCGACTTCGGCGTCGACCTGGGCGGAGATGCGCTCAGCCTCGCGGGTGGCCTTGGCGACGAGCTCCTGGGCCTGGCGCTCTGACGCCTCACGAGTGAGCAGTGCGGCGGCCTCTGCTGCGGTCTTGATCTCCTCAGCCTCGCGGCGGCTCTGCGTAAGGATCTCCGACACTTCATTGTCGGCACGGGCGCGCAACTGCTGAGCGGCGACGTTGGCGCGCGCGATCGTGTCCTGAGCGTGCGTGTTCGCACGGTTGACAACGTCAGCTGACTGCTCTTCGGCGGAGCGGAGGAGGTGTTCAACGCGTGCGCCGAGGCCCTTGTAGGTGGGCTGGTCTGATTCGGCGGCGTTCTTCTGAATCTCCTCAAGACGCTGATGGGCCTGCGCGGCTTCAGACCGCGCCTGCTCAGCTTCCTGTCGCGCAGAAGCGAGGGACTCCTCAAGCCTCATCAGGTGCGCAGAGACCGCATCGCGGTCGTAGCCGCGCATCGCGACCGGAAAGGGCAGGTTCTCGTCGGCCATCGGTTCTCCTCATCGGCTGGACCTCAGCCACACAACATTAGCCGTGCGTACGCACGCATACAAAGCCACAACTGGGGCCTCTTGTGCGTTGTCTCCTAGACTGTACGCCGACGATTCGGAGGAAATGACGTGACATTGCGCACCACAGCGATCATCGCGGGTGTGTTGGGCCTGGTGATGTTTCTCACCGGCGTGATCGCTTCGGCGGTCCGCGATGAGCGTGAGGTTGTCACCCAGCAGAGCCTTGACACCCCCGTTGTGGTGCTTGGTCCTGAGGTCCTCGCACTGCCCGGAATCGAGCGGATTGCCATCAACGGCTCGGGCGCGCTCGACGCGAACACCGCCCGGCCTGTTGACGCGGAGGCGTGGCTCAAGCGCCACTCCGCCACTCACGTGTTGGGTTACGTGGACTGGGACGAGCTTGCGACGCGCACTGGCACGCGCATCACGACCCCCTCCGTCTCTCCGAGCCCAAGCCCGAGTCCTTCTGCCGACGCTGAGGCGGCCGACGCCGCAACGGCTGACGACGCAGCGGCAACAGCAAGCACGGACGACGCTGCCTCGCCCAGCCCTGCGCCGAGTGCGGAGACGGTCGAGGAAACGTATGACTACGGCTCGAATGACTTGTGGCGTCACTCCTGGCGCGGCGAGTCCCGCGTCGTCGTCACCGGCTCGACGATTGCGGCGGGCGAGACGCTCGTCGTCTTCGATGAGACCGGGGACAATCTTGAGTCGGTCGAGTTCTACGCCGTGCGCGATGTCAACGACGAGTGGATCAGCCCGATGATGTGGGTGGGCGGTGCGCTCGCTCTTCTTGGTGTGGTTGCCGCCTTGTCGGGCCTCATCGACATCCGCCCCGTTCAGGCACGGATCGAGACGTGGCAGCGCAAGCGTTCAGGTGTGGCGGCCACTCCGCCGCGTCCTGGTTCGCGCCGCGAACGCCGCCTCGCCGGCTCGACTTTGCCCGAGGTTCTCCTCGACGACACGGACACGGGGACGCTTCCCACAGTCGACCCCACGCGTCCGACGGGAGGCGACGTATGAAGCGCGTCATGATTGCAGGCCTCGCCGCGGCCTTGGTGCTCGCTGGCTGTGCCGCCGACCCGCCGCAGGTGGAGACGGCCCCCACGGCTGCGGCGCGTGCCGCGCTCGACGAGTCGATGGCGTCGGCAATTGTCGAGGAGACCTTCGCCGCGCTTGGCAAGGCAGACCGTGCGGGAGACGCGTCTTTGCTCGCGCCCCGCATCGGCGGCGATGCGGCGCTCGTGCGTACCGCTGAGTACAAGGTTGCTGCCGCTGTCGCGGACGAGGCGCCTCAGCTTCTGCCGAGCTCGATGCAGCGCATCTACGTGTCGAACGCGACGTCGTGGCCGCGCGTGCTTGCCGCGGTGTCGGCGGCGCCGGAGGACAACCTCACGCCCGTGATCTATGTATGGGTTCAGGACGACGTGAGCTCTCCCTACGAGCTTCGCGGGTGGGCGCACATGATTCCGGGCGCAACGGTTCCCGCAATGCCGGGTGACGTCGACGGTGCGACTCAGCTGCCGCTGGGCGAGTCGGGTGTCGATCCGTCTCCGCGCGCGGCTCTCGAGGGCTACATCGAGTACTTGCGCCAGGGTCCGGAGAGCGAGCATGCGGCCTCTTATGAGCCCGACACCTATGCGCAGCAGCTGTTCACTGCCCGTGAGTCGCTGTCGGCCGCTGCCTCCCAGGCGGGCGGCGCGTACGTCGACACGGTGCAACCGGACCTCGCCAACACCTTTGTGCTGTCGACAGGCGACGGGGGAGCACTCGTCATCGCCCCGGTGCTCATCAGCTCGTCCTTCTCGGTGAGCGGCGCCACTCTCACGCTGTCGGCGCATGATGCTCCGCTGCTTGACGGCTCGCTGAGCACAAAGGTGACTTACGCGTACCGTGACCTGGTGGTGCTGTCGGTGCCGGCCCCCGGCAAGGGCCAGTTGCCTGGTGTTGTCGCTGCAGAGCATCATCTGGTGTCCGTGAAGCCCGAATGAGCCACGTTCTAGGAGGTCATACGCAATGACGAGCGTGCCGTTCAGCGGCGCCGTGGATCTTGCGGCGCTGTCCGCTGCCAAGCAAGCGTCCGAGCGCCGTGCGAAGTCGCCTGGCCACACGGTTGAACTCACCGAGGCGAACGCCAACGAGATCATCCAGAGCTCGGTGACCAAGCCAGTCTTCGTGTTGCTGTGCTCGGTGCGCGCGCCGCAGTGTGCGGAACTTGAGTCGCGCGTCGCGGCGATCCTTGCCGAGTACGGTGACGCGGTCACGTTCGCGACCGTGGACGTCGAGACCCAACCGCAGCTCGCCCAGGCCTTCCAGGTCAGCGCGGTGCCGGCGATGCTCGCGATCCTTGGCGGTCGTCCCGCTCCGTTGTTCCAGGGCGCACCCGAGGACGACCAGCTCCGCGATGTCATCGGCCAGGTGGTGGATGTCGCTCGCCAGGCAGGCATGACAGTGCCCCAGGCAGGTGAGGGCGGGGCGGGTGAACAGCCCGAGGCGCCCCTGCCTCCGTTGCACCAGGAAGCGATCGACGCCATTGAACGTGATGACTTCGATGCGGCCATCGCCGCCTACGACAAGGCGCTGAAGGAAAACCCCAAGGACGCCGACGCGCGGGCCGGGCGAGCGCAGGTCGCTCTCCTGGCGCGCAATCGAGACGCGGATCCGAGCGCCATTCGCATGGCGGCGGCGGATCGTGCCGACGACCCTTCTGCACAGATGGCCGTTGCTGACCTCGATGTCTTGGGCGGCGCGGTGGCCGATGCCTTCGACCGCCTGCTCGACCTCCTGGGGAGGCTCTCCGGGGACGAGCGCGACCCAGTGCGCCAGCGCCTCGTCGAGCTCTTCGAGATCGTCGGGCCCACTGACACGCGCGTCATCAGCGCGCGCCAGCGCCTCGCAAGCCTCCTGTACTGAGCTTTCGGCGTTGCGCCTGCGCTGAACTAGCTCTGTTCTGCGGCGGGACGGAAGTACACGGCGCCGAGCGGAGGAAGCCGCACCTGGGCCGACGCTTCAAAGCCTTTCGCTGCCTGTCGCGTCGCCTCGACACGGCCCAGATTGCCCACGCCGGATCCGCCGTATGCGGTCGCATCGGTGTTGAGAACCTCGTCCCACAGGCCCGCGTGCGGGAATGCGAGGCGGTATCCCTCGTGGGGGATGCCCGCGAAGTTCACGGCGACGACGACGGGCGAGCCGTCGGAGTCGTAGCGGACGAAAGCGATCGTGTTGTTGGCGGCGTCGTCCGCGTCGATCCAGCGGAAAGCGTCGGCGTCGTTATCGCGCTGCCAGAGGGCGGGGCAGTCGGTGTAGACCTGGTTGAGGTCGCGAATGAGCTGGCGCAGTCCCTCGTGGAGAGGATCGTCGGTATGCCACCAGTCGAGGGACCTGCCCTCGGACCATTCCGCCACCTGGCCGAACTCGCCACCCATGAACAGCAGCTTCTTGCCCGGGTGCGCCCACTGGTACGCGTACAGGGCACGCAGGCCCGCGATGCGCTGCCAGTGGTCTCCTGGCATGCGGCCGTACAGCGAACCCTTTCCATGCACCACTTCGTCATGCGACAGCGGGAGCATGAAGTGCTCGGAGAAGGCGTACATGAGCGAGAAGGTCACCGTGTGGTGGTGATAGGCGCGGTGGATC
>CAZRHL010000062.1:0-10858 GCA_964600005.1 uncultured Demequinaceae bacterium | reverse complement strand
GATCCCCCGTAGCTCAATTGGCAGAGCATTCGACTGTTAATCGAAGGGTTACTGGTTCGAGTCCAGTCGGGGGAGCCACCTTTTTTGCCCTATTCCGCACGGAGTGAGCGCCTGCGCGTCTCGAGCGCGGTGATGTCCCCAAAGATTCGCCAGTACTCCTCCGTGCCCTCCCCCGCGCGCTGCATCGACCCACGGAGTTCACCCACGCGCCGCGTGAGATGCGCGTCAAGCACCTTGGCGAGAATGGATCGAGCGTAAAGACCGAGAGTCTCCGCCTTGTCATGCGGGAGCGGGGTGACGGCGAGACCGTTAATCGTCGAGGCAAGTTCCTCTGGCGCTTGCTCAAGAACACGCGTGATCCAGTCCGGTCCCGCTTCGCGCACCCCACCGGCTGCGCTGATGGACGAAAAGATCGTGCGGTATGCGGGCGTTACGTACGCCTCCGCCGACAACTCATCCGTGATGGCGAGAGCCTCAGCGTCGTCGCGCACCGCGTCGGCCGCCTGGAACAGCACGCCGAGAGACAATGCCTCGGCACGCACCATCGGATCGCGGTTGTCGATGCGGGCATGCGTGGGCGGCGGCCCGTCCGACGCTGTTGAGCCAGGGCGGGTCGCGCCGCTGCCTGCTCGGGTCACCTCGGCGAGAACGGTCTCGACATCCATCCCGAGCCATCCAGCAAGCTGACGGCCGTATTCGGGGCGCAGCGCACGGTCGCGAATGCGGGCGACAACGGGTGCGGCCGCACGCAGAGCGGCGACACGGCCCTCAGGAGTGTCGAGATCATGCGAAGCGAGCTGCGTCCGAATGACAAACTCAAAGAGCGGGACGCGGGCGTCGAGCAAGGCACGCACGGCGGCATCGGAGCGGTGCTGACGAATGTCGCAGGGGTCCATGCCTTCTGGGTCCACGGCGACGAACGTCTGTGCAAGAAACTGGTGGTCGAGCGAGAAGGATTTGAGTGCGGCGTTCTGGCCCGCCTCGTCACCGTCGAAGGTGAAGATGACGCTCGCGCCGCCTGCACCCACCTTCAACTGAGCAGAGCCGGTGTCGCCCATGAGGCGGCGGACGACCTTCACGTGTTCCTCGCCGAATGCGGTTCCGCACGTCGCCACCGCGTTCGTGACACCTGCAAGATGGCACGCCATGACATCGGTGTAGCCCTCGACCACCACGGTGGTTCGCTCGTGACGGATCGCGGTCTTTGCTTGGTCGATTCCGTAGAGAACAGTCGCTTTCTTGTAGAGCTGCGTCTCAGGGGTATTGAGGTACTTGGGGCCTTGGTCGTCCTCCAGCAAGCGCCGTGCGCCAAAGCCGATCACCTCGCCCGTCACATCCCGGATCGGCCATACGAGGCGCCCACGGAAACGGTCATAGAGGCCACGGTTTCCCTCTGAGAACATGCCGGTCGCGCGCAGTTCCTCTTCCGTGAAGTTCCGGCTGCGAAGGTGGTCAAGCAACGTCGACCACCCCGCGGGAGCAAAGCCCACGCCAAACTGCTCAGCGGCGTTGCGGTCAAAACCACGCTCGGTGAGGAAGGCCCGGCCAACCTGCGCCTCGGGTGCGCCGAGCCGCTCCTGATAGAACTCGGCGGCGATGCGGTGAGCCTCGAGCAGGCGCGACCGCGACGTCCCACCGGCTTCCCGTCGTTGCCCGCCCGCCTCGTACCGCAAGGTGACCCCCGCACGGGGAGCGAGATACTCGACCGCCTCAACAAAGCTCATGCCGTCAAGCTTCATGACAAACTCGATGACGTCTCCGCCTTCACCGCAGCCAAAGCAGTGATAGCGGCCAACGGACGGTCGCACGTTGAATGACGGCGTGCGCTCGTCGTGGAAAGGGCATAATCCCTTGAGAGTGCCCACACCAGCAGGTTTGAGCGCGACATGCTCGCCGACGATCTGCTCGATCGGGGCGCGCTCGCGAACAGCCGCGATGTCATCCCTGTTGATCGTGCCTGCCACAGCACACACTCTAGGCGGCGGCCCGAGCCCACCGCATCGCGCTTTCTCCGCTCAGCGCGGACACCCGCTGTCGGCGATGTTCAGGTCTGTAGGCTGTCCGACAGAACAGAAGGGACGTGGGTTGTGAGGGTTGACGCCTTCCTCGCCGATTCAGCCGAGGTTGTAAACAACAAGATCTATGCACTCGGAGCGGGGTGGAACACGATCTTTGTCCGCGGCTTCCCCGCGATGCACCGCCGCCTCACCGTCGCTGCTGTTGTCCATGTGCCGTTCACCGACACCAATACTCCGCACCGTTTCGAACTGCGCCTCGAGACGGAAGACGGCAAGCCCTACCCCGTTGGCGTGCGGATGGGTGACGACGGAAAGCCTGAGCCGATCCCCGCGCTCGGCGGAGATTTCACTCTCGGTCGCCCGCCTGCGCTTGTCGATGGTGAAGAGCAGATCGCGTGTTTTGCTTTCGCAGTCGACGGCATGCGCTTCCTTGAAGCGACAAAGTTCTCATGGATCATCTCGATCGACGGCGAAGAGGCAACGCGTCTGCCGATGCGCGTCCAACTCGCCCAGTGAACGCGAAAGTCGCCACGCGATGACAACGGCATTTCTTGATGTCATCTACCCCGGCGTTCTCATTGCCACCGGAGTGCTCTTCATTGCGGGGCTTGCAAGCCTCGTGGTAATCCGCTTGCATAAGCCCCTCACGTGGGTGGTGTCGGGCTTTTGGGTCGTGACCGCTGTTGAGGTGCTCGTCATCATCGGCGCGCTTGTCACCGGCACGATCCCCGTTGTCATGACGGTGGGCTACATTCTCGCCGCTCTCGCCCTCTTGCCACTTCTCGGTATTGCGCGCCTCGGCGACCCTGAGGCAGCGTCCGATGATCCCAACCGGCCCGTCCTGCAGCCAGACCAGATGGCCCGGGTTGACGGCGTCGCTGCAATGATCGTTGCGATCGCCGCCGCCGTTGTCGCGTGGCGCGTTGCCGAGATCATCGAGGCTGCCGCGTGAACGCACTTGCGCGCATCTCGCTGATCCTTGCTTACGCCATCTTGGCGCTCGCCGCGATTGGCCGTTCGACGTATCAAATCGCCACGAAGTTTGGCGATGCACCCCTTGCCTACTCGGTGTCGGCACTGTCGGCCGTTCTCTACCTCCTCATCGCTATTGCCTTGTGGAAGGGTAAGGAGCGCCTCGCACTCATCGGCACGAGCGTTGAGCTTGCCGGCGTCATCATCGTGGGCACTCTTGGCTACGTCGAGTCCTCGTGGTGGCCGGATGAGACCGTGTGGACCGGCTACGGCTCCGCTTACGGGTGGGTGCCTCTCGTGCTACCAGTCCTCGCCCTGTGGGCACTCCTCAGGTCGCGCCGCAGCACGCCGGTCGCTGCGTCCTAGACGTCAGCGCTTGCGCGGTGTCGCCACATAACGGTGGTGCCAGTCGTATGCCGACTTGTCGGTGAGTGACGCCACTTGATCCACTGCGAGGCGGAAGCGGGCAGCATCGTCCGACGCGTCGTTCCACGATGCCGCGAAGTGCGGCTCGAGCGCGTCGGGGCCCCGGGCGGCGAGCGCGTGAACGAGTTCGATGAGCCGCTGTCGCTGAGCACGATAGGCGGGCTTCCGCTCTCGCGGCGCCATGAGAAAGTGAACGGCGACGCCCTTGAGGACGAGGATCTCCGCTTCCGTCTCCGGCGGGACGACAAGCGCGCCCCGATGGCGAGTAAACGGACCAGGGCCGTACTCGTCATGGGTAGCACGAGCAATGCTCATCGCCATCCGACCAATGAGCTGGCTCGTCATGTCTTTGAGAAGAGCGAGTGCGCGGTGCGAACCGTCATACTCCTCGGTCCACCACGGCTCGGCCCGCAAACGAGCCAAAGCGTCGGCAAGCTCATCGCGCTCCCCGCGCCCGTACCACTCGTAGACGTGATCGAATACTTCGTTCGCCTGGCCCGGATCGCTCAGCACGCGCAACGACACCTCGTTGTGAACGATCGAGTCCTCGACATCGTGCACTGAGTACGCAATGTCATCGGCGATATCCATCACCTGCGCCTCGAAACTGGGCGCGCGCGCAGGCGCTCCGTCGCGGAGCCACGTGAAGACGTCGAGATCGTCCTCGTACACACCAAACTTGCGCGTCGGCTGACCATCAGCCCGCTTTGGTGCTTCACTTTCGCGCCACGGATACTTCACGCTCGCGTCAAGGACGGCGCGGGTGAGGTTGAGTCCGACGCTGGCGCCAGTGACAGGGTCAACAGACTTCGGCTCAAGCCGAGTGAGAAGGCGCAGAGTCTGGGCGTTTCCTTCGAAGCCGCCAATATCGCGAGCAGCCTCATCGAGAGCGCGTTCGCCATTGTGTCCGAATGGCGGATGCCCGAGGTCATGAGCGAGGCAGGCCGCGTCAACAACGTCGGGATCACATCCAAGCGCCTTGCCGAGCCCGCGTCCCACTTGCGCCACTTCGAGCGAGTGCGTGAGCCGCGTGCGAACAAAGTCGCCACTGCCTGCACCGAGGACCTGGGTCTTGGCACCGAGACGCCGTAAGGCGCTTGAGTGCACGATGCGCGCCCGGTCTCTCTCGAATGGCGTGCGCGCCGCCTGCTTGGGAGGTTCGGGGACAAACCGCTCGACGTCCGCGAGGCAGTATCCGGGCGTCACGTCAGTCACGCCTCGATGCTATCCGTCCAGCGCGTGTGAATGGGCTTCTCCCCATTCGCCACGCCCTATCCGAGTGGCTGGGCCCCTGAGCGCCGGTAGCGCTCGAGTTCGACAAGCACCTCCGTCAGTACGGGACCGAGCGCGCGTCGCACCGCGGCACCGCGCCCGAACGGGTCGTTGCTTGCGCCGCCAAATCCTGGCAACGCCTCAAGGAGGGAGACGACGAAAAGGTGGCGGAGCGCCTCCGAACCGAGCGTGTACCCGGTGTCGAGAATCTGGATCGCCTCCATGAGGTCGGACGGCGCTTCGGCCACTGAGTCGAGGAGCCATTCAAGAACGTCATCCATCAACAAGTGCGGCAGCATCTCGCCCTGGGTCTCGACCAGGTGTTGAGCGAGAGTCTCGCGCAGCGGCGGTACGCGGTACGCGAGGTGCCCAAAGAAGGCGACGATCTCGGCATACCTCGGTCGCGCCTCGGGTTCGTGGTCGAATACGTCGCTCGTGTCCGGACTTCCCTCATTGCCCATGCGCCGAGCGTAGCGGGGCTATCCGCCGGAAACTGAGAGTTCCGCCTCTTGCAATCGCCGCTCAAGGTCCGGCGTGATGTCACGGGTGTCGAGCCACCCTTCCGGGCAGGCCGGCTGACGCGCGGTGCCCTGACGCCCCCGCGGTCCCTCTGCATCGTGCCCGGGATAAGGCGAGTCAAGGTCCATCGAGTCAAGCAAAGCGCGCAACTGCGGGAGGGACTCGACGAGCCCAAGGTCGCGACGCGTCTCGCCACCAACCGGGTATCCCTTGAGGTACCACGCCATATGCTTGCGGATCTCGCGCATTGCACGGCCCTCGTCGCCGTCAAAGTGATCCACCATCAACTCACCGTGACGGTAGATCGTGTTCGCCACGTGACCAAGGCCGGGCCGTATCCGCTCGGGCCTGCCGTCGAAAGCCGCCTGGAGATCAGCGAACAGCCACGGCCGGCCCATGCATCCTCGTCCTACGACCACACCGTCGCAGCCGGTCTGTTCGACCATCGCGACGGCGTCCTCAGCCGCCCAAATGTCGCCGTTGCCCAGGACCGGGACCGTGCGGACAGCCTCCTTGAGGCGCGAAATCGCGTCCCAGTCCGCATGGCCGCTGTAGTAATCGGCAGCAGTCCGTGCATGGAGAGCGACCGCCGCCGCGCCTTCGCGCTCGGCCATCTGACCCGCGTCGAGGTAGGTGAGGTGGTTGTCGTCAACGCCTTTGCGCATCTTGACGGTGACGGGGATCCCGTAGGGCTCTGCGGCACGCACCGCCGCACGGACGATGTCGCGGAACAGGTCACGCTTCCACGGCAGCACGGCGCCCCCGCCTTTGCGAGTGACCTTGGGAACGGGACAACCAAAGTTCATGTCGATGTGGTCGGCGAGATCTTCCTCGGCAAGCATCCGCACGGCCGCGCCAATCGTTGCCGGATCAACGCCATACACCTGGACGGAGCGCGGCGTCTCGTCAGGATCATGAGCGATGATGCGGAGGCTTTCAGGCGTGCGCTCCACAAGCGCTCGCGACGTCACCATTTCTGCGACGTACAACCCCCCACCATGCTCCCGGCACAAGCGCCGGAAGGCCGCATTTGTCACTCCCGCCATCGGCGCGAGCACCACGGGAGTCTCGACGCGCAAGGGGCCAATCTGCAATGGCGGCAGCAGGCGACTTGGCGCGGAGGTGGGGACGTTCATTCCTCCATTGTCGCCGAAGACTCGTCGTCGATCTGTTCGGCAACCTGCGCTGCCACTTGAGCGGCGACCTGAGCTGTCGCCCGCGCAGGCGCCTTCACCGAATCGCCCGCGACAACAAGCGCGCCAATGAGCGTGGTGAGCGGTACGGCAAGCACAAGGCCGATCGACCCGACCAACGTGCGCACCACTTCTTCAGCAATATCCGATGAGCTGAGAGTGACGCCAAGGCCGTGCCCGTAGAGCGAGATGAACATGAGGGTAGGCAGAGCGGCTCCGACGTAAGCGAATGCGATCGTGTAGACCGTCGAGGCAATGTGGTCTCGACCAATTCGCATGCCGCGCACAAAGAGGGACCACCAGTTGAGGTCCGGCCGCGCGGTTCGCAGTTCCCACACAGCCGACGCTTGAGTCACCGTCACATCGTTGAGCACCCCGAGTCCCGCGAGGACGATGCCGCATACAACGATTCCCTGGAGCGACACTCCCCTGTTGAAGAGTTCGAGGTGAGCGCCGTCTTCACTCCAAAATCCCAACAGTTTGCTTGATGACACCGCCCACATCGCGAGAGCGGCAGTGACGGCGAGGCCAGCGAGTGTGCCGAGGTACGCAGTGGTGGTCCGCGCATTTGGTCCGTGCGCGAGATAGAGCAGCACAAAGAGTGCACCGGCCCCCGTGACGAGTCCGACGATCAAAGCGTTGCCGCCCCCAAAAAGCGCGGGCACCGTGAAGAACATGACGATGCCAAAGGCCGCAATGAGGCCGAGCAGCGCCCCCAGCCCGCGCCACCATGCGACAGCGATGACGAGCACGACGTAAATGATCGCGAGCACGATCATCGACGCTCCGCGCTCATAATCAGAAAACCCAAGTTGACCGTCGGGGAGCTCAAGCGCGCGGACGGTATCCCCTACCGCGAGGGGCAGCGTCGGGTCTTCGAGCGTCGCCATCGGCCGCTCGCCGAGTTCTTCCTCGCCATCGATTGTGGCGAGAACGGTGCCGTCGGCCTCCACCTCGGTGATCGTCGCGTACACCCAACGCGAGTCCTCATCGGCTGACGGAATCGATCCAAAGAAACTGAAGTCCTGTGGCCACACCGATGCAGCGCCAAGTGCGGTGAAGAACACCACGACGCCCACCACGATCGAGAGGATCGTCGTGACTCGCTCCGTGGCGCGTGGCCGCTCACCGTCGTGAACGTGACCGACACCCACGGCTCGACCTACGCCCCGAGCAGACGTTCTGCGAGGTACGTCTTCACATTGTCGAGAGAAACGCGTTCCTGCTGCATCGAGTCACGATCGCGAATCGTCACCGCCTGGTCGTCCTTCGTCTCGAAGTCAACCGTGATGCAGTACGGCGTGCCCACCTCGTCCTGACGGCGGTAGCGCTTGCCAATCGACTGAGTGACGTCGATCTCGACGTTCCAGAACTGACGCAGCTCCTTGGCCAGCGCGTCGGCCGTGGGCACCAGCTCTTCGGACTTCGACAACGGCAGCACGGCAGCCTTGACCGGCGCAAGGCGCGGGTCGAGGTTGAGGACGGTGCGCGTCTCAGTGCCACCCTTTGCCGTGGGCACCTCTTCTTCGACGTACGCCTCGACGAGGAAGGCCATGAGCGAACGTGACAGACCCGCGGCGGGCTCAATGACGTACGGGTAGTAGCGCTCGTTCGTGGCGGGATCGAGATAGCTGAGATCCTTGCCCGACTTCTCCGAGTGAGTCTTCAGGTCGAAGTCAGTGCGGTTGGCGATGCCTTCGAGCTCACCGAATTCGCTGCCCTGGAAGCCGAAGCGGTACTCGATGTCAACAGTGCGCTTCGAGTAGTGCGAGAGCTTTTCCTTCGGGTGCTCGTAGAGGCGCAGGTTGTCGCGGTCAATGCCGAGGCCCACGTACCAGTCCATGCGCTCGTTGATCCAGCGCTCGTGCCAGTCCTCGTCCGTGCCGGGCACCACGAAGAACTCCATCTCCATCTGCTCGAACTCGCGGGTGCGGAAGATGAAGTTTCCGGGGGTGATCTCGTTGCGGAAGGACTTGCCGACCTGGGCGATGCCGAACGGCGGGCGCGTGCGCGCCGATCGCATCACGTTCTCGAAGTTGACGAAGATGCCCTGGGCAGTCTCGGGACGCAGGTAGTGCATGCCGGACTCATCGGAAGCGGCGCCGAGGTACGTGCGCAAGAGGCCATTGAACATTTTCGGTTCGGTCCATTGACCGCGAGTGCCGCAGTTTGCACAGGCAATCTCGTCGAGGCCTCCTTGGGGCGCCCGCCCCTTCTTCTCCTCGAACTCCTCGAGCAGGTGGTCCTCGCGGAAGCGCTTGTGGCAGCCAAGGCATTCGACGAGGGGGTCGACGAACGCCTCAACGTGACCTGAGGCTTGCCACACCTGGGTGGGAAGAATGACTGACGAGTCAAGGCCCACGATGTCGTCGCGGCTCGTCACCATCGCACGCCACCATTGGCGCTTGATGTTCTCCTTGAGTTCGACTCCTAACGGTCCGTAGTCCCACGCGGAACGGGTGCCGCCGTAGATCTCGCCGCAGGGAAACACGAAACCGCGCCGCTTGGCGAGGGAAATGACGTCATCGAGGCGCGTGGCCATGGTGAACTCTCCTGGGTTGAAGGTCGCCTGAGTTGGTGGTCAGTCTAGTCCGCGCGAACGGCGCGAACTGCCTCTCACCGCTCCTAGTTGACAATGATTCTCATTTCCTATAACTTCTCGCCTATGCCTCGTCCTGTCACGATTCCCGCCGCCATCCGACCCGCCGTCTTTGGCCTTGCATGTCTCGGCCTTGCAACCTCCGCGTGCGCCTCATCGCCGGCGCCCGATAAGGAGGATGCCGCGCTGACGATTGCGGCGGCCTTCTACCCGCTTGAGTACGTGGCCGAACGGGTTGGCGGGGATCTCGTCAGCGTGTCCTCGCTGACGCCGCCCGGCGTCGAGCCCCACGACGTTGAGTTGTCTCCGGCAGCGGTGCGCGACATGGGCAATGCCGACCTCGTTCTGTTCATTGAGGCGTTCCAGCCTGCCGTCGAGGACGCGATCGAGGCCACGGGGGCCAGTGCGTTCGACGCGACAGATGTGATCGACCTTGCCGAAGCAGAACACGACCACGAGCACGACGACGGCGATGGCCACGACCACGGCCCCGCCGACCCGCACTTCTGGCTTGACCCGGCGATCCTTGCTGATTACGCGAGCGCCGTCGGCGAAAGGTTCGCTGCTCTCGATGCCGCCAACGCTGATGTGTACCGCGCAAACGCCGCTGCCCTCGCGGCCGAGCTGGAAGAACTCGATGAGACCTTCTCGACGGCCCTTGCCCGCTGTGAGCGACGCGACATCGTCACGTCCCACGCGGCCTTCGGCTACCTCGCGCACGCCTACGACCTCCACCAGGTGGGCATCGCCGGCATCGAGCCGGATACCGAGCCCTCCCCCGCACGCCTGCGTGAGATTGGCCAGCTGATCCGCGACACTGGGGCCACGACCGTCTTCACCGAGCAGCTCGTCAGCGCGCGCGTGGCGGAGGCGGTTGCTCAGGACGCCGGTGTCACCACGGCGGTGCTCGATCCGCTGGAGACGGTGGCAAACGGCGACGACTACGTCAGCGTCATGCTGCGCAACCTCGATGCACTTCGGGAGGCACTCGACTGTGACTGAATCACATCGCTCCTCCGCAGCTCAAGACGCAGCGCTCGACGCCCGCGATGTGTGCGTCGCGCTGCAGGGAACTGAGATTCTCCACAACGTGAGCCTGCAGGTCCACCCCGGCGAGGTGGTGGCGCTCATGGGTGGCAATGGCTCAGGCAAATCCACATTCGTGCGCGCCCTCGTGGGAGCGAACCCCATCACGCACGGGACGATCTCGCTCTTCGGCAAGCCAGCGTCGGCCGCATCGCGAGCGGGCCTTGGCTACGCGCCGCAGCGAATGACGGCTGCGGGCGGCGTCGCCGCGACCGCTCTTGAAGTCGTGACCTCTGGACTCCTCGGCAAGAGCGCCCTGCGCCCTCCTCGTCACCACCGTGACGCGGCGATCGAGGCACTCAGCACGCTCGGGGTGGACGACCTCGCCAACCGCGACGTGAGCCGACTCTCCGGTGGCCAGCAACAGCGGATCCTCATTGCGCGTGCACTGGTTCGCAAGCCCCGCGTGCTCATCCTGGACGAACCGATGGCGGGCGTCGACCTGCAATCACAAGTGGCCTTTGCTCACGCGCTGGGCCACTTGAAGGACGATGGCGTCGCAATCGTGGTGGTTCTTCATGAGCTTGGTGCGCTCGCCCGCCACATCGATACCGCCGTCGTGCTCGAGGACGGCTGCGTCACGTACACAGGTGAGCCTCCTCGTGACCTTGGCGTGCACGCCCTGCCCGGTCACGACCACGAGCACCCCCACGAGGACCACGACATCGCACACGCGCACCCGACGCTTGGTTTGGAGGCGCCGTGATCTCGCTGCTTTCAGAACCCCTTGTTCAGCGCATGCTCATCGTGGGCGTGCTGGTCGGTCTCGCCAC
>CAZRHL010000061.1:9872-10948 GCA_964600005.1 uncultured Demequinaceae bacterium | reverse complement strand
GTGTTCGACGAACCCACCATCGGGCTGCACCCCCACGACATCCAGCGCATGAACGACCTGCTCATCCGGCTGCGCGACAAAGGCAACACCGTGCTCGTCGTCGAGCACAAGCCCGAGACGATCGCGATCGCGGACCACGTGATCGACCTCGGTCCGCGAGCAGGCAGCGCGGGCGGCGAGATCTGCTTCGAGGGCACGGTCGAGGGGCTGCGGGCCTCGGACACCTTGACCGGCCGTCACCTGGGCTACCGTGCCACCCTCAAGGATTCGGTGCGTGAACGCACGGGCGTCATCGAGATTCGCGGCGCCTCCACGAACAACCTCCGTGATGTCGACGTCGATGTCCCGCGCGGGGTGCTCACCGTGGTGACAGGCGTCGCTGGATCCGGCAAGAGCTCGCTCATCCATGGCTCTCTCAAGGGCGATGACGTGGTGACCTTCGATCAGCGCCCCATCAAGGGCTCGCGCCGCTCGAACCCCGCGACGTACACGGGCGCCCTCGAACCCATCCGCAAGGCCTTCGCCAAAGCCAATGGAGTCAAACCTGCCCTGTTCAGCGCCAACTCAGAGGGTGCCTGTCCCGTCTGCAATGGCGCGGGTCTCATCTTCACTGAGCTTGGTGTGATGGAGACCGTCTCTTCCGTGTGCGAGGCGTGCGAGGGTCGACGCTTCAGCGAAGACGTCCTCGACTACACCTTGGGCGGGGCCTCGATCGCCGATGTGCTCGAGATGCCGATGGCCGACGCTCTTGCCCTGTTCTCCGAAGGCGAGGCCAATACTCCGGCGGCCGCCGCGATCCTCCAGCGCGTGGTCGATGTCGGCCTTGGCTACCTCACCCTTGGCCAGCCGCTCTCGACGCTGTCCGGCGGTGAGAGGCAACGTCTCAAACTCGCCACCCGCCTTGGCGACAAGGGCGGTGTCTTTGTGCTCGATGAGCCGACGACAGGCCTCCACCTCGCCGATGTCGCTCACCTGCTCGAAGTGCTCGACCGCCTCGTCGACGGTGGGCGATCAGTGGTGGTGATCGAGCACCACCTTGCCGTCATGGCCCATGCCGACTGGATCATCGACATCGG
>CAZRHL010000061.1:0-9772 GCA_964600005.1 uncultured Demequinaceae bacterium | reverse complement strand
TCGGGGGCGACGCAATAGCCGAGTGCCTCCTCGTATCCGTACACAAGGCCCGGGGCACGGGAAATCCACTTGAAGCCAGTGAGTGTTTGGGTGCTCTGCAGGCCGTAGCGTGTGGCGATCGCGCTCAGTTGACGCGAGGACACGATCGAGTTGCCGATGACGGCGCCCGGCTTGCCCTCGAATCGACGGGCCATCATGTCGCCAAGGAGTGAGCCGACCACGTCGCCGTGCAACATCTGCCATGCGCCATCGATCTGGGTGGCAACGGCACATCGGTCGGTGTCAGGGTCATTGGCGATGACAACGTCAGCGCTGATCGTGTCGGCGAGTTTGAGCGCAAGGTCCATCGCGCCGGGCTCTTCCGGGTTGGGGAAGTACACGGTGGGGAACTCGGGATCCGGTTCAGCCTGTTCAGGCACCGTGGTGAGGTCGGTGAAGCCGGCGGCGTTCAACACGGCACGCACGGTCCCATCGCCCACTCCGTGGATAGGCGTGAGAACGATGCGCACTCCAGCCCGCCGAGCCGCTAGGTCACCCTCGGCCGGGGGAACAAGTGCGGCAACCTTCTCGATGTATTCGCGCTCAAAGCCTGTGTCGAGAACGGTCCAGCCGGCGTCGGCCACCTCGATCTCCGCGACATCAATGCGCCTCAGAAGGTCGTGAATCTGGCCGTCGTGCGGGCCGACAAGTTGGGAACCGGGACTGTCGGGCGTGACGCGCTCGCCCAAGTAGACCTTGTACCCGTTGTCCTGCGCGGGGTTATGCGAGGCGGTCACCTGGACCCCCGCGTCGGCGCCCCACGCGCGCACCGCATATGCGAGGACAGGAGTGGGAAGGGGGGCGGGGAAAAGCGTGACGTCGATGCCAAGGGCGGTGAGGACGCGGGCGGAGTCGAGGGCGAACTGATCCGACTTGTGACGGGCGTCGTAGCCGATGACGACGCGAGGGGCCTCGGCCGTGCCGTCAAGGAGGTGAAGGAGGTGGGTGCCGAGCGCCCATGCGGCGCGGCGCACCATCACCACGTTCATCGCGTTTGGGCCCGGTCCAATGGGGCCACGCAAGCCCGCGGTGCCGAACTCGAGCATGCCGGTGAACATGTCGACGAGGCGCTCGGCAGCGCCGGGGATCTCGGCGCTGGCCTCGCGCAAGAGCGCGGCGAGCGCCGAACGCGTGTCTGGGTCGGGGTCCGTCATGACCCACGCGGATGCGCGGTCGATCGTGCGCTGGATCGGCTCGGTGCTCATACCGGAATCGCCTTCACGATGTCAGCGAGGAGGCGCGAGATGCGTGGGGCGGCAGCGGCGCCGGCGTCGAGCACCTCTTGGTGGTTCAGTTCCTCGGTGCCGATGCCGGCGCCAAGGTTTGTCACGAGCGACAGCCCGAGCACTTCGAGTCCGGCCTCGCGTGCTGCGATCACTTCGAGCGCGGTTGACATGCCAACGAGGTCCGCGCCAAGGATCGTCGCCATGCGCACCTCAGCCGGGGTCTCGTACTGCGGGCCCTGGAACTGCGCATACACGCCTTCGATGAGGGTGGGGTCGATGCCCTTGGCGATCTCACGCAGGCGCGGCGAGTAGGCGTCGGACATCGGCACAAAGGTGGCGCCTTCGAGCGGCGTCGCGCCGGTGAGGTTGAGGTGGTCGTTGATGAGCACAACTGAACCGGGCCCCACCTCAGGGCGGGTGGACCCGCAGCCGTTCGTCACCACGAGAGTCGCGCAGCCAGCGGCGGCAGCCATCCGGACCGCATGCGCCACCCGGGCGGCATCGCGTGACTGGTAGTAGTGCTGGCGGGCGCCGAGGACGAGCACGCGGCTGCCGTTCTGCGTCACAACGGAACGGAAGGTCGAGTGGTGGCCAGCCACCGTGTGGCCGGTGAAGCCCGGAACGTCTCCCGCCTCAACTGACGCAACCTCTTCACCGAGAAGCTCAGCGGCACCGCCCCAACCGGAACCGAGAATGAGAGCAATGTCGTGGGATGCGACGCCGGTGCGATCGGCGATCACCTTGGCGGCCTCGGCCGCGAGTTCGTGGGCAGTCATATAACGAGGGTAACTGCGTCAGCCCCGCTCTACATGCTGACCACAACTGAATCCACGGCCATGACGAGACTGGCTTGTGCGCATCTGGGACCATTGTCACTATGACGAGCCTCGCGATCATCGGTGGAGGACCGGGAGGCTATGAAGCCGCCCTCGTTGCAGCGGCCTTGGGAGCGGAAGTCACGCTCATCGAACGCCAAGGCCTTGGCGGCAATGCGGTGCTCACGGATGTGGTGCCATCGAAGACCGTGATCGCGACTGCGGAGTGGCTGACGATCGCTGATCGTGCCCCGCAGCTCGGCATCCGCGGCGAACATGGCGAGGCGACGTCCGGCTCGGGTCACCACACGGTGGACCTCAGCGCGGTCAATGCACGCGTCACGGAGCTGGTGCGCAAGCAGAGCAGCGACATCACGGCTCGCCTGGAGCGCAGCGGGGTCACGATTGTCCATGGTGAGGCGCGACTTGACGGCGCCGACGCTGTGGTGGTGGGGGAGCAGCGCGTCGCCGCGCACAACATTCTCCTTGCGGTGGGCGCGCGGCCGCGAGTGGTGGCGGGCTGCGAGCCCGATGGAGAGCGAATCCTCACGTGGACCCAGCTGTACGGCCTCGACCACCTTCCGAGTCACCTCGTGGTGGTCGGTTCCGGCGTGACAGGCGCCGAGTTCGCCGGCGCTTACCGGACCCTGGGTGCCGAGGTCACACTCATCTCGTCCGGCGACCGGGTCCTTGCCCGCGAGGATCCCGAGGCCGCCGAGTACGTCCAGGAGGAGTTCGCGCGCCGCGGCATGAATGTGGTGGGAGGCAAGCGCGCCTCCCGTGTCGACAACACGGGTGACGGCGTCCGCGTGACGCTGAGCGACGGCACGGTCGTCGACGGCTCGCATTGCCTCATGGCGGTGGGTTCGATCCCGAACACCGACGGCCTGGGCTTGGACAGCGCTGGAGTGCGCCTCACCCAACACGGCTTCATCGACGTGGACAGGGTGTCACGGACGAATGTTCGCGGCATCTACGCGGCTGGCGACTGCACGGGCGTCCTGCCGCTCGCCTCCGTTGCCGCGGCTCAGGGTCGCATTGCGGTGGCTCACGCGTTGGGAGACGCGGTCAGCCCGATCGAGCTCAACACGGTTGCGACGAACGTCTTCACTGTGCCCGAGATCGCGTCCGTGGGCGCCTCGGAGGCTGACTTGCAGCGGCGCGGCATCTTCTATGAGGTGTCGCGCATCGACCTCGCCCGCAATCCGCGCGCCAAGATGCTCGGCATCGAAGCGGGCTTCGTCAAGGTCTTCGGCCACACGGTCACTGGTCAGGTCCTTGGCGCGGTGGTGGTGGGTCCGAGGGCAGGCGAGCACATCTTCCCGCTCACTCTTGCGGTGACGCATCACCTCACGGTGGATGATGTTGCGTCGGCCTTCACCGTGTACCCGTCGCTTGCGGGCACCATTGCTGAGGCGGCGCGCACGCTCCACCGCATCACGGAGCGCGGGCAGGTCTAGGCGGGCCTATTCGGCGGCGTCGACGATGTCGCAGATGACGGCGCCGGCCGTCACTGAGCCGCCGACGGTCGCCGCCAGCTTTGCGACCACACCTGCACGGTGGGCGGTGAGCGGCTGCTCCATCTTCATCGCCTCGAGAACGACGATGAGGTCGCCTTCTGCCACGGTGTCGCCTTCGCCGACAGCCACCTTGACGATCGTGCCCTGCATGGGCGACGACAGCGTGTTGCCTGAGGCCGCACGCGGTGCGCCCGCCTTGCGGGTGTTGCGGCGCTGCGGGACGCCTGCACGCGCGCGAGCGCGGCCCGCCTGGGCCAGTGCGGCAGGCAGGACGACTTCGAGGCGTTTGCCGCCCACTTCAACGATGACGCGTTCGGTGGCGCCGGCGTCGTCCGTCGCGTCGGCGCCGTTGGTCACGCCGCCACCCAGCTCTTTGACCGTGTCCGCGAACTCGGTCTCGATCCACGTGGTGTAGACGGTCATGTCGCCGTTCTCGGCCGCAAAGGCCTCGGCGTCGACCACGGCGCGGTGGAAGGGCAGCACCGTGGGGATGCCTTCAACGTCCATCTCGCGCAGCGCCCGGCGCGCTCGCTGCAACGCCTCAGTGCGCGTCGATCCGGTGACGATGAGCTTTGCGACCATCGAGTCGAAGTTGCCCGAGACAGTGTCGCCTTCGCGCACGCCCGCATCGACGCGCACGCCGGGGCCGCTCGGCAGGCGCAGCGTCGTGATGGTGCCGGGCGCGGGCATGAAGTTCTGGGCAGGGTCCTCGCCGTTGATGCGGAACTCGAAGGAGTGGCCGCGCACCACGGGCTCAAGCTGGGAGATGGGCTCTCCGGCGGCGATGCGGAACTGCTCGCGCACGAGGTCCATACCGGTCACTTCCTCGGTCACCGGGTGCTCGACCTGGAGGCGCGTGTTCACTTCGAGGAACGAGATGGTGCCGTCAACGCCCACGAGGAACTCGCAGGTGCCGGCGCCCACGTAACCGGCCTCACGCATGATTGCCTTGCTGGCCTCGACGAGGCGTGCGTTCTGGTCATCGGTGAGGAACGGCGCGGGTGCCTCTTCGACAAGCTTCTGGTGCCGACGCTGGAGCGAGCAGTCGCGAGTGGACACGACGACCACGTTGCCGTGGGTGTCGGCAAGGCACTGGGTCTCCACGTGGCGGGGTTTGTCGAGGAAGCGCTCGACGAAGCACTCGCCGCGCCCGAAGGCGGCGACGGCCTCTCGGGTGGCGGATTCGAACAGCTCGGGGATCTCATCACGGGTGCGGGCCACCTTGAGGCCGCGTCCGCCGCCACCGAAGGCAGCCTTGATCGCGACAGGCAGGCCGTGCTCGTCAGCGAAGGCGATGACGTCGGCAGCGGAGGCGACGGGGTCAGGCGTGCCGGGCACCAAGGGCGCCCCAGCGCGCTGGGCGATGTGGCGGGCGCTCACCTTGTCGCCAAGCGACTCGATGGCGGCCGGCGGCGGGCCGATCCACACGAGGCCCGCGTCGATGACGGCCTGAGCGAACTCGGCGTTCTCTGAGAGGAAGCCATAACCAGGGTGGATCGCTTCCGCGCCGGAGCGACGGGCGACGTCAAGGATCTTCGAGATGTCGAGATACGACTCGCGGGCCGTGGCACCGCCAAGCGCGTACGCCTCATCGGCGAGGGCCACGTGCGGGGCATCGCGATCAGGGTCGGCGTAGACGGCAATCGAACGCAATGAGGCGTCTTGGCAGGCGCGGATCACGCGTACGGCGATCTCGCCACGGTTGGCAACGAGGACCGAAGTGAACGCAGGCACGACGCCCAACCTACCCCGGCAAGAGCGTGGACCTTGGCCCGGCGAGGACTTGGCGCGCTGATTTGTTGCTCAATACAGCAGTTTTCAGCCTCTTTGGAGGAATCCTCCAAGAAACAAGGCATCGCCGTAGGTTACGCGGCCGTAGGTTGTGGGGTCGCCACAAATCACAGCGCGGCCTGCGGCGCCCACACGTCCGGAATGCGGAGGCCAACCTCGCTGAGGAGCTCGCGAACAAGGGGCAGGCTCACGCCGACGACGTTGTGGTGGTCGCCGTCGATCTTCTCGACAAAGGGGCCGCCAAGGCCATCAACGGTGAACGCTCCCGCCACGTGCAACGGCTCGCCTGTGGCCACATACGCGTCGATCTCTTCGTCATCGAGATCTGCGAAGTGGACAACGGTGGAACCAGTGCCGCCAACGCCGCTGATCGCAGTGCCGTCGTCGCTCGGGCGGATCCTCATCAGCCAATGTCCGGTGTGAAGGACGCCGGTGCGCCCCCGCATGAGACGCCAACGATCACGGGCAACGTCTGCGCTGGCCGGCTTGCCATGAATCTCTCCCGCGAGCTCAAGCATCGAATCACAGCCGAGTACGATCGCCTCGGTCTCGTCGCGCAGCTGAGCCACCGCCTCAGCCTTGGCTCGTGCCAACTCAAGGACAGCGTCGGCCGGGGTGAGGGCGTGACCGCGTTCGATCGGGAACGTGTCCGCCGCAGCCGCAAGCACTGCGTCCTCGTCCACGTCGCTGATGTGAACTGTCGGTTCGATGCCCGCTGAACGCAAGGTGGCAAGGCGGGCGGGCGAGCGGGAAGCAAGGATGAAGGGGATGGGCACGGGTGCGAGCCTATCGAGGGTTGCGGTCCCCTCGCGTGCCGAAGGGGCACCCAGCGCAGGCCGGTGACGACATGGGAACGCATGTGCCGCAAGCGGCGTCCGCCGCAATGACAAGGCCAAGACGTTCGCCTTCCGCTGCGACGGCCTGGGCGAAATCATGGGTGACGCCAACCGCGCGCGCGGCGGTGCGAATCGAGTCGCCCGCGGCGAGCCTGTCGATGACAGCAGTGAAGGCGCCGCTCACAGCAGTCTCCCGACCTGGAACACCGTCACGGCGAGTGCGTAAGCGCCGAGCAGCTGCGCGCTCGCGGCGAGCGCAGACCAACGCCAGCCGAAGAGTCGACGCTGTTCGGCGAGGGTGGCAAGGCATGGGAGGTAGGAAAGGCAGAAGACCATGAGGGCGAAGGCAGCGGCGCCGCCGTGGCCTCCGGAGGTCTCATCGACAGTGGCGCGCAGCTGCTCGCCGAGTGACGCCTCGTCATTGCCGTCGAGCGCGTATGACTGTGCAAGAGCACCGATGACGACTTCCTTGGCCGCAACGCCGCTGATGAGCGCAGCGGAGATCCGCCAGTCGTCAACGCCCATCGGCTCGAGGGCGGGGGCCGCCGCGAGGGCAACGGCGCCGTAGACCGAATCCTTGACCGGCACGTCGGCAAGGGAGTGGCCGCCGCGCACCGGCACGGCCTGGGCCGCCCACAGGATGACGACGGCGATGAGGATGACGGTTCCCGCCTTGGTGACAAAGGACGAGAGGCGGCTCCACACGGCGTGCCCCAGGGTGCGCAGGTGGGGAGGCTGATAGTCGGGCAGCGCGATGACGAGCGGACCAGGGCGTTCGCCGCGCATGACGACACCACGGGCGATGAGCCCCCACACCACGACGAGCGCGATCGACAGGACGTACATCGCGAACACCACGGTGCCGGCCTGAGAGCCGAAGAAGGCGTGCGCGATCATCAGATAGATGGCGAGCCGAGCGGTGCACGTGGTGAGCGGCACGAGCAGCCCGGTGAGGAGGCGCTGTCGTGCGTGGGGAAGGACCGCGGTGGCGGCGAGGGCGGGCACATTGCAGCCGAAGCCCACGATGAGCGGGAGCATGGCCCGCCCATCGAGGCCGAGGGCACGCATGGCGCGGTCTGCCACGACGGCGACTCGCGCAAGGTAGCCGCTGCCTTCAAGCACGCCGACCGCGGCAAACATGATGGCCATGAGCGGGACGAAGGACAACACGGTGCCGACGCCGGCAAGAACGCCATCGGCCATGAGGGAGATGAGCCATTGGGGCGCGGACACGGCGTCGAGTGCGCCGTTGAGGCCACGGGCGACGGGGCCGGTGACGAAGGTGGAGACGGCATCCATCAGCGGAGTCGCCACCACGGTCGTCAGTTGGAACACACCCCACACGACGGCGAGGAAGATCGGGATGCCCGCCCAGGGTGTGAGGAGCACGCGGTCGAGTCGGTCGGACAGCGTGGGCAGTGGCGGCGCGAGCGGCTGGGCCTTGTCGATGACGCCGTGGACCCATTCGAAAAGGTGCTCGGCACAGGCAAGACGGTCGCTCAGACAGTCGCTGTGCTCGTGGGGGTCGATTCCGCGCACCCGGGGGGCGGAGACGATCGCTGCGTCGACGGCTGCCGCAAGGTCGTCGGCGCCAGCGCCGCTGCGTCCGTGCACGGGGATGACGGGCACCCCGAGTGCCACGGCAAGCGCGTCGACATCCGGTGCGACCCCCCGCGCCTTCGCGAGGTCAAGCATCGTGAGGGCGGCGACCACTGGCTGGTCAGCGACCGCCACCTGCGCGAGAAGGTAGAGGCTGCGACTCAGGGCCGTCGCGTCGAGCACAACCAAGGCGACCTCATGATGACGGGCGTTGACGGCGTCGGCCGCGACCTGCTCGTCGGGGGAGCGAGCCGCAAGGGAGTAGGTGCCAGGCAGGTCGACGAGTGTGAGCTCGTGGGCGGGGGTGTGCCAGGTGCCATGCGCGAGGGAGACGGTGGTGCCGGGCGCGTTCACCACGCGCTGGCGGGCGCGGGTGAGGTGGTTGAACAGCGTCGACTTGCCGACGTTGGGGTTGCCGACGAGCACGACAGTGGCGGTTGAACGCGCGACGACGGCGGTCATACCAGGTCCAGATCGATGAGGGCGGCGGTGGCGCGGTCGACTGCCAGGCGAGCGGAGCCGACTGTGACGATGCGCGCGCCGCCTGCGGCAATGAGATCGAGACGAATGGTGACGCCGTTGTGAAGACCCATTTCGCGCAAACGGAGAACGGCGTCGGACTCGGCGCTCACGCTGCGCACTCGGGCCGACGCCCCCGGACGGAGCGCGGTCAGCAACACGATGCCAGGCTATTTTGTGAGGAAAGCCTTGCCTAATTACTTAGGTCCCGCCACCTGCGCGTGTCGCCCCCGATTCTTCGAGGAGCGCCTTCCACGTGGCGGCGGCCTCCCGCACATAGCCAATCGCCGTGTGCTTGCGGATGAGCACAGGGGGATGAACGCCTTGAGCGTCGAGACCTGCGCGCAGGCACAGCCACACAGCGCGTGGCAGATGGAACTCCTGGGAGCAGACGATGACCGACTCATAGCCGGTGTTCGCCGCGTTGAGGGCGGATGCGCGCGAATCGTGGCCTTCTGGGTCCACGTCGATGACGGTGGCAGGCACCCCGGCGGCAATGGCCGTGCGCTTCATCGCTGCCGTCTCGTCGAGACCTTCGCGGTTGCGGCCCGAGCCGCTCACGACGACGCGCTCAACGAGTCCGAGGTGCCACAGCGCGGCGCCCGCTTCGACGCGCTCGCGCAGAAAGCGGCTGGGCCGGCCGTCCGGCCATACCCGCGCACCGAGAACGAGTGCGGCAGTCGCAGGTCGCACGGCAGAGGAGTCGACCGCATGAATGCGGGAGGTCGTCGCGACACGCAGGGCCACGGTCGGCGCGGCGACGAGCGCCGCACCGAAGCCAAGCGCGGCAAGGGGAGCGCGAGTCATCGCAGTGAGTGTCGCCAGGCTGACTCGCCGCGGCCAAGGATGTCGTGGCGAGCGCCGCGCAAGGTGCGCGAGCGGTCCATCCACGCCGAGGTTGGCGAGCCCGGATCGTCATCATCAGGTGCGCCCGACGCCATCGCGACCACGCCGGCGACGAGAGCAGCGAGCTCCTCATCGTCGGGAGCGCCGCGAACCACCCGCATGGCCGCAGCGGCCGCGAGTGCTTGGTCTTGAGCGTGATTCACAGCGGGATGTTCCCGTGCTTCTTGGGCGGCAGGGACGCGCGCTTGGTGCGCAGGGCACGCAGTCCGCGCACGATGTGGGCGCGGGTCTGGCTCGGCTCGATGACAGCGTCCACGTAGCCCTTGTCGGCAGCGTCGTATGGATTGACGAGTGCGTCCTCGTATTCAGCGGTGAGGCGAGCACGCTCGGCCTCGACGTCCCCGCCGTCCTCGGCCACCTTCGCAAGTGCGCGGCGCTGAAGGATGTTGACGGCGCCGCCGGCGCCCATCACCGCGATCTGGGCGGTGGGCCAGGCAAGGTTGATGTCCGCGCCCAGCTGCTTGGAGGCCATGACGATGTACGCGCCGCCATACGCCTTGCGGGTGATGACGGTGATGAGC
>CAZRHL010000060.1:2193-11155 GCA_964600005.1 uncultured Demequinaceae bacterium | reverse complement strand
ACTGCCGACACCCGCTTTAGGAGAGCGGTGCTCTATCCCCTGAGCTACAGGCGCTTCACGAGGGTCGAGCCTACCGAATCAGGGCCCGTCACCGCGCACGCAGGGACGCCCCGGTCAGTGCGTGAGGACTTGCGTGACGGCCGGCCGGCGCTCGCGATAAAGGACGCATCGGCCTCGCCCAGCCCGCTTCGCCTCATACATGGCAGCGTCTGCCGCGGCGACGAGAGCGTCGGCACCACGGAGGTGTGGCGCAGCGATCGCCACCCCAACGCTGCTCGTTGTCGCGTAGGTGTGGCCCGCATAGTCGAAGGCGGCGCTCAGCCGTTTGCCGATGCGCCGCGCCGTGGCAAGCGCCCCCAGCTCGGACTCCACCGCGCCGAGGACAACGACGAACTCGTCGCCGCCGACGCGTGCTGCGATGTCGTGCGGGCCAAGTTCCGACACGATGCGGTCGGCCGCTTTGACCAGCAGGTCATCGCCTGCCGCGTGACCGTATGTGTCGTTCACCTTCTTGAAGTCGTCGAGGTCGAGGAAGAGGACCGCAATGCCAGGCGTCGCACCTTCGACGCTGCCGATGACCCTCTCCATGTGCTCCCACAGTGCAACACGGTTGGGAAGCCCGGTGAGGTAATCACGCGAGGCCTGGCGCTTCAGCTCTTCAGTCGCAACAGCGAGCTCGGCGGTGCGCTCTGCCACGCGCCGCTCAAGCTCTTCATAGGAGGCCTGAAGCTCCTCGCCGAGCGAGTTGACCCCAGCCGCGACCGCGTCGATGTGGTCACCCGCCAGCCCCACGTGCGCGCGCGCGTCAAAGCGCAACGCCGCAAGGTCCTGGATCACATCGATGATGTCCTCGAGGCGCTTCTCGTAATCGGAACTCGTCCCGCCGCAGTTGGTGTCGTTCACGTCACGTAGCCCCTGAGCCAGGTCAACGCGGACTCATCGTCCTCAAAGAGCCGAATTGGGACCTCGGGCTTGCTCACATTGATGAAGAAATTCGCCATCATGCGGCTCAGCGGATTTCCCACCACGAGCGCCACCGCAGAGACAACCTCTTGCCTGCGAACGAACTCCATGCGCGCCTCGCGGCTTTGCGGACCCGCGTCAGTGGTGTGGACCAACAGTGGCGCCGCTCGGCCGCCAGTGAGTTCTCTCATCGCTTCGATGACGGCAACCGCGTCATCGAGTGTTGAGGGCACGTGCGGAGCCCATTCAATCTCGACCACTCCGTCGGGGCGCGTCCACATTCGGTACTTCTCGCCACTGATCTCACGCGCGTCAGTCATCGCTGAATCTCCGTCATCATCGGAGTGACGTGATGAGCGGCCTCGCGCCGCACTATGCGCTTCACGGGCGTTCCTTTGATTCGGCAGCCCGGCTGACCCATCGGGTCCCGTGGCTTTGCGTCCCCGCCTCACGACGGGTTTGCCTTGTCGCTATGTGTCGTTACTCGCCCCATCGGCACCAACGGGCCGGCTGTGAGGGCGGTGCACCGAGAATCGACGCGCGTCGCGCATCGGTTCAGAGGTGAATCACCACTTCGAGTGAACGTGCTCGCGAATCGAGTCGTTGTAGATGTGCGCGAGCTGGGCCATCGTCGGCTCATCCAGCATCGGCAGATCGCCCACGGCGGCATTGGCCCGCGCCTGGTCAGGCGTGCGCGCTCCCGGAATCGTGGTGGTGACGCCGGACTGGGTGAGCCAGCGGAGCGCGAACTGCGCAGTGGTCCACCCCTCGGGCGTCAATGCGGCAACCTCACGCGCAGCCGCCACGCCGACCTCGTACGGCACACCCGAGAACGTCTCGCCAACGTCGAAGGCCTCACCGTGGCGGTTGAAGTTCCGGTGGTCGTTCTCGGCGAAGGTCGTGTTCTCGTCGTACCGGCCAGACAGGAGGCCCGACGCGAGGGGCACGCGGGCGATCGTCGCCACACCTGCTTCGTTCGCTTCGCCGATCACACGCTCGAGCGGCTTGCGGCGGAACACGTTGACGATGATCTGGATCGACGCAAGGCCGTCCTCGCCGAGTACCCGGAGCGCCTCGTCCACCTTTTCGACAGACACACCCCAGGCGTGGACGCGACCCTCATCAACGAGGACGCGCAGGGCGTCGTACGTGGTGGGATCGAAGAGCACCTCGGTCGGAGGGCAGTGCAGCTGAATGATGTCGAGAGTCTCGACACCCAGGTTCTCGCGCGAACGGTCCGTCCATGCCCGGAACGCGTCCAGGGTGTACGCCTCCGCAACGTGCGGCTGAGCGCGTCGACCCATCTTCGTCGCCACCGTGAAGGCGTCGCGGTCGGGACGAGAAGCGAGGAACGCGCCCACGGCCTTCTCTGAGCGGCCGTCGCCATAGACGTCGGCCGTGTCAAAGAAGGTGACCCCAGCGTCGGCTGCTGCCGTCAGGATCTCGTGGGATCGCTGTTCATCGACATCGCCCCAGTCGCCGCCAAGCTGCCAGCAACCAAGACCAATCTCACTGATCGCGCGACCAAGTCGCGGGACATTTGACATTCTCATGCCACACCTCGCCTCAACGAGACGCGTCAGCTGACGCGAATGTAGACCGGGTTCTTCTGCCAGATTCCGCGGAACTGAATCGTCTTGCCCGAGGTGGGTGCGTCGATCTGCAGGTTGGGACCGGCGTAGATGCCGACGTGACCCGGGGTGACGATGATGTCGCCAGGCTGCGGGGTGTCCACGCGGGTGCCGATGTTGTAGTAAGCGCCAGACGAGCGCGGCAAGGAGATGCCGAACTGTGCGTACACGTAGCTGACAAAGCCGGAGCAGTCGAAGCCGGTGTCCGGGGACGAGCCACCCGACACGTACGGGTAGCCCACGTACTTTGACGCCTCAGCAATGATGGAGGAACCCGCGATCGCCTGCGCGACATCCGCGCTATTGGCAACCGGTCGCGCCGACGAGCGGCGAACCGACTGCGCGGCCGGAGCCGGCGGCGGGTCGACCGTCACGGTCAGCGACGGGATCTCGACGGAGTAGTCCGACGAGGCGTTGGCAGCGACAGGAGCGCCAATTTGCTCAACTTGGTTCGCGAACTCAGCACCCTGAAGGGCCACCTGTTCTGCGTTTGGAGTCGCCGGCGACTTGCCGGTAATCGCGACGGCGGCTGCTCCCGATAGGGGAACCACAACCAGTGCAGCACCTGCTGACACCGCCATCGCGCGCGTCTTGGCGCGCATGTAGCCGTACCTCAAATTCCCGTTCCTTCCGCGCATCTTGCGCATTTGGACCACACGACCGATGTTCGCGCCACCCCCTGTGGCTCATCGCCGTCGTGGACGTCCCACGAGGTTCTTCCCTCTCAACTTGACTGGTCTACGGTACCCGATCGCAAGCCTACTTGGACCCCTGCACAACGAACAGGTGCCGCGCAGCGTCCCCAGGAATTTCTACGGTTCCACGATCTGTGCTGATCGAAATCCGTTCGTCGTGCCGCTCGAGCGTCACCGATGCCCCTGGTAGGAGCCCAATTTCAACGGCGATGGCGAGGAAGTCGGCCAAGGTCTGCGGATTCTCGCCGATACGCACGAGTGTGGCGCTGGTCACGTCGCTTTCCATAGCCTCAAGGACGGAAAGCTCATGTGAGGGCTGTTGCCCAGCAGATGCGGGCTCGATTCCCAGCTCTTCGAGACCGGGGATGTGGTTGCCATACGGTGACACCGCAGGCTCACCCAAGAGCTCCAGCACGCGCTTTTCCACGCGCTCGCTCATCACGTGTTCCCACCGGCATGCTTCGTCATGCACGTGCGGCAGCTCGAGGCCGATGATGTCGGTGAGGAGCCGCTCGGCGAGGCGGTGCTTGCGCATGACGCGCACAGCGGTCTCCTCGCCTGCGGCCGTCAGGCGCAGGGTGCGGTCGATATCGACGATGACGAGTCCGTCTCGCTCCATCCGGGCGATGGTCTGCGACACCGTAGGTCCCGAGTGCCCGAGCTGCTCTGCAATGCGCGCGCGCAGCGGCGGCACACCGTCCTCGATCAGCTCATAGATGGTGCGCAGATACATCTCTGTGGTGTCGATGAGGTCTGTCACTGGCTGTGCCGTCCCATTCCTCGGTAGGTCCATCCGGCAGCACGCCAGGCCTCAGGGTCAAGGCAGTTGCGCGCGTCGATCACCAGACTGCCACGAACACGCGACTTCGCGGCGACCGGGTCCGCCTTCTTGAACTCGTCCCACTCCGTCGCGACCACCACGGCGTCGGCATCCGTGAGGGCCTCATCCAAGCTCGCGGCATACGTCAGCGTGGGCCACAATCGCGCCGCGTTGGGCATCGCCTGTGGGTCGTATACCTGGACCAATGCACCGCTGAGGTGCAGTTTGCCCGCAACGTCCAGGGCGGGAGAGTCCCGCACGTCATCGCTGTTGGGCTTGAAGGCTGCACCGAGGACCGCCACCCGCTTGCCCGGCAGCACACCGCCAAGTTCACGCGTCGTCAACTGGACCACATGCTCACGGCGGCGCATGTTGACAGTGTCCACCTCGCGCAAGAACGTGAGCGCTTGGTCGACGCCCAGCTCACCGGCACGCGCCATGAACGCTCGGATGTCTTTGGGCAAGCACCCGCCACCGAATCCGAGACCAGCGCCCAGGAACTTGCGGCCGATGCGGTCGTCGTACCCAATCGCGTCCGCGAGTTCCACGACATCGGCGCCTGTGGCCTCGCACACTTCCGCAATCGCATTGATAAAGGAGATCTTGGTCGCGAGGAAGGCGTTCGCCGACACCTTGACGAGCTCGGCTGTCGCGAGGTCGGTGACGAGGAACGGCGTGGGGCGGTCGATGATGTCTCGGTAGACCTCGCGCGCCACCTCTTCAATCCGGCCCGGACGCTGCTTGTCGATACCGATCACAAGACGGTCGGGGCGCAAGGTGTCCTCGACTGCGAAACCCTCGCGCAGAAACTCCGGGTTCCAGCCAAGCTGCGCATCGTCCCCCACGGGAGACAGCGCGCGCACCCGCTCCGCGAGACGGGCCGCCGTCCCCACGGGCACGGTCGACTTCCCCAGGATCACCGCGGGCTTCGTGATGAGCGGCGCGAGGGTGTCGATCGCCGCATTGACAAAGGTGAGATCGGCCGCGTACTCGCCCGAACGCTGCGGCGTTCCCACCCCGATGAAGTGGACGTCAGCGTCGGCCGCTTCGCGCGGGTCGGTCGTGAAGCGAAGCCGCCCGGTCGCGACATGCTTGCTCAGCAGCTCCGGCAGCCCCGGCTCATAGAACGGCACGTCACCACGCGAGAGGCGTTCGACCTTGGCGGCGTCGACATCAACGCCGATCACCTCGTGCCCGAGTTCCGCCATCCCGGCGGCATGAGTGGCGCCGAGGTAGCCCGTCCCGAATACCGACACGCGCATGCTCATGACGCAAGACTAGTGCGCGCGCGACGACACCGATGCGATGACAGCCAGGCCTGATACGTCAAACGTGGCGGGACCCTCAGCGGCAGCGATGAAGGCTGCCGCACCCGATTCGAGGGTGAGGCTCTGACCCGCCGTCGCGACCCGTGTCGCGCCATCGAGAGAGACGACGATGCGCGGGCCCCCGGGGCATGTCGCCTCCCCGTTCCTCACCACCGTCAGCTCAAACTCGTCCGCATCTGTCGACAGCACCCGAGCCGCTCCGTCCACGCGCGTGTGCGGCACGAGCGGTTCGGTGTGCTCGAGCAGGGCGAGGTCACGCAGCAGATCCGCATTGACGGGCTTGTGAGTGAAGCCTGCGCGCACCACGTTGTCCGAGTTCGCCATGATCTCGACGCACAGTCCGCTGATATAGCAGTGCACCACACCGGACGGCGTGAACAAGGTCTCGCCCGGCTGCAACGTCACGGCGTTCATCGCGAGCGCGACCAAGGCACCCGGATCGTCCGGGTGAATCGCGAGCGCGTCACGAGCGACAGCGGCCGACGCTGAGATCCCGTCAGGCGCCGCACTCAGGTGGGCAACGGCGTCGGGGTGGCTCTCGGTGAGCACGACGTCGATGTAGTCGTGAATTCCGCGCGCCTCGATGAGCGCAGCCAAACCGTGAGCGTCGTCCCCGCCGATGGCGCGCAAATCCTGCGCCACAGCGTCGGCCTGGCGGAAGCCGGACAGCACCGTCACCTCGCTCAATGCGAGCAGCATCTCCGGCTTGTGCGAGGAGTCCTTATATGTACGGTGTGGATCGTTGAGCGCAAGCCCGGCAGCCTGCTCCTGCTCAAAGCCCTCGCGAGCGCGCTCGAGGGTCGGGTGCACCTGGATCGACAGCGGCTGCGCGATCGCGAGCACCTTGAGGAGGTATGGCAGGCGACCGTGGGTCTCTTCGCATGACGCGCCGAGAGTTGCGACGGGATCTGCCGCGATCACCTCATCAAGCGGGCCCAGCTCCGTGGTGGACGGCGCGACGGGGTGAGCGCCCCACCAGGCCTCGGCGAACGGCGCACCGTCTGGTTCGATTCCGAGCAGGGCTGGAATGGCGTCGGTCGAGCCCCAGTCGAACCGCTGCAGTGCGGGAGTCAGGAGCATCACGCACGACATCATGCCACCCTCAGCGAGCACTAGATTGTGGGCATGACGGTTGAGCACACGATTCCCTCTCACTTGCTGCCAAAGGACGGGCGTTTCGGCTCTGGCCCGTCGAAGGTTCGAGATGCGCAAGTCCAGGCGATCGTCGACGCCAACCCCACCATCTTGGGCACCTCACATCGCCAAGCGCCGGTGCGCGGACTTGTCGGTGACGTGCGCCGTATGCTCGCCGAGCTGTACTCCCTTCCCGAGGGCTACGAGGTGCTCTTGTCGAACGGAGGTTCCACGTTCGTGTGGGATGCCGCGGCGTTCGGGCTGATCGAGCGCACTGCTCAGCTCTGTGCCTTCGGTGAGTTCGGCTCGAAGTTCGGTGCGAGCGTGAAAGCCGCACCTCACCTCGATGAGCCGATCATCCGCACCGCTCCGGCCGGCTCGATCGCACAGCCGGAACGTCTCGACGGCGTCGACGTGTACGCCTGGCCGCACAATGAGACCTCGACGGGCGCGACAGCACCCGTGCGCCGCGTTGACGGCGCGGGTGACGCACTGATGGTGGTGGACGGGACGTCGGCAGCGGGCGGGATTGAGATCGACCCGACTCAGGTTGACTTCTACTACTTCGCGCCGCAGAAGTCTTTCGCGTCCGACGGCGGCTTGTGGTTCGCTCTCGCCTCACCTGCCGCGATCGCTCGTATCGAGAAGGTGGCACAGTCCGGTCGCTACATCCCGCCGTCACTGTCGTTGGCTGAGGCGGTCACGAACTCCCGTGCCGAGCAGACCCTCAACACCCCTGCTCTTGCGCCGCTGCTCATGATGCGGGCGCAGCTTGAGTGGATGCTGGGTGAGGGTGGCCTCGCGGCGATGGCGGCACGCTCCGCCGCCTCGTCCAACACGATCTACACATGGGCCGACTCCCGCGACTTCGCCGCGCCCTTCGTTGCGAACCCCGAGCACCGTTCTCCCGTTGTCGCGACGATCGACCTCGACGACTCGATCGACGCGACGGCCTTGATCGCAACGTTGCGCGCCAACGGCATCGTCGATGTATTCCCGTACCGCAAGCTTGGCCGCAACCAGTTGCGCATTGGCGTTTTCCCTGCTGTTGAGCTCACCGATGTGGAGGCGCTGCTTGCCTGCATCGATTGGGTGATCGACAACGGTGGCGCCGCGCGTCCGTAGCCGACGCTGCTGCTCGCACAGCCTGGCGGGCTACGTCGTGTGCGAGTCCCGCGGCACGAAGCGATAGAAGACGCCCGCCGAGGACAGCCCCACGCCGCCCACGGCGAAAAAGCCCACCGGGAACGCGATCGCCGCTCCCGCGGCCACGACCGCTGGACCAAGAGCACCGCCGACGTCTTGAAGAATCGACCACGCACCGAGGAAGACGGCACGGCCCTGCTCTGGTGCAGCGTCGGCGCCAAGGGTCATGATGATGCCCGTGCCCCAGCCGTTGCCCAGGCCTAAGAGAAACGATGCGGCGGCCACCTGTGCGAAGCCATGTGTGAACGGAAGCGCCACCGCGCCCACCGTCATGACGAGAGCGGCGGGGACGGCAGTCCACACCCTCCCCCAGCGGTCCATGATGTAGCCGGCGGGGATGAACATCGCCATGTCGACCACTGTGGAGATGCCGAACACCACTGAGATCGTCGACTCGCTCATTCCCACATGCGCCGCCCACAGCGGAATGATCGCCACACGTGCCTGGCGGATGGCGCCGAATAGGAGCACTCCCATGCCAAGCGTCGACAGCACCTTCAGCTGTGGACCGAGCACGGCGCGCATCGTGAAGCGCTGACGCGAATCCTTGGGGATGCGCAGGTGGCGCGGAGCTGTCACTGCAAGCACCGCGACGCCGAGCACAACCGTGACCGCGGCGAAGACATACGCGGATTCAAGGCCGTAGCGGTGGATGAGCACGGCACCCGCGAACGGGCCGATGAAGTTGCCGAGCCGCCATGTGCCCGCCATGGTCGACAGCACACGCGCACGGGTGCCGGGCTGGGCGAGCGCGTCAACGTGAGCCTGGCGTGCGACGTGGACACCCGCGTGCCCGATGCCGATGAGGAGTACTCCGAGCGTCAACAGCACGACCGTGTCCGCGAGAGCACAGACCACGGCGCCACCAGCAAGGACGCCATAGGACACCAAGGTGGCGGGGATCGCCCCGCGATGGCTGGCAAATGACCCACCCCATGCAGAGCCGATCATGCGCCCGCCCGAATACAGCGTCACGGCGAGGGAGGCGACCGCGGCGGGCTCCCCGACCGCGAGCGCGGAGAGCGCGAAGAGCGGGAGGGTGGCACCGATCCCGATCTCGGCGATGAAGGTCGGCAGATACACCGAGAGGGCGAGATCGCGCGCCACGGTGCGGCGGGGCGCCCCTGACTTACTCAGCCGGGCGCTCCTCGCCATTGTCATCGGCGGGGGCTGCTGGCTCCTCGG
>CAZRHL010000060.1:0-2093 GCA_964600005.1 uncultured Demequinaceae bacterium | reverse complement strand
GCTGCTGGCTCCTCGGCCACGTCGGCCGACGCTGCTTCGGCTTCAGTCGGCTCCAGCACCTCGGGCGCAGGCTCGTCGACAACGACGTCCGCCTCGTTGAGGTCGAAGTCGCTCACGGCATCGGTGTCAACCAGCGGGTCCGGGGCGGGCCATTCGGACATCCGACGCTCCGCTTCCGTCTCCGAGTGCGCCCCGCAACCGTGATCGACGCTCACCACGCGACCGTCAGAAGGCGACCATTCATTGCTGCACGCGCCAAAGAGCATGCGGAACGAGCCGGTCATTGGGACAAAGAACGCGCACGTTGAGCACGGTGCGGTCGCCGCCACGGCCGACGCCGCATTGGGTCCGTGCGAACCGCGGTACCAGCGCTCGGCAACAGCATCGCGGGCCTCTGGCGCGAGGATGCGGGCACGGCCAAGACCGAACTCGAAGATCGCCATCTCATCGCGGTCGACATCGCCGGTGGCGGTGTAGCCGGGCACAACACGTGGGTCGTCGGCGATGTAGGGCAACACCATGCCGGGCTCAAGGTCACCAGGACGGATGCGGTCCGACCACGGCACCCACTGAGGAGCGAGAAGCGCCTGCTCCCCCGGCAACAGGGCGGACTCGGACACGGTTGCGACACCGTCGAGCACCGTCAGATCAACACTCCACACCCAGCCGCGATAGCCGGGCAGCTCGCATTCGAAGTGAACGACGACACCGGCGTCGGACGTGTTCGTGCTGAGGAGACGGCCGACAGCGGCCGCGTCATCCGCCGTCTCGACGGCGGCCTGACGTGCGATCTCCTCGACGTTCACCTCAGTGGCAGTTGCCATCTCAGCCGTCCAGCTGCTCGGCGACAGCACGGAGCACCGCCGCAACCTTCGCTCCACGTGCAGGCTCGGGGTACTTGCCTCGGCGCAGCGAGGTCGAGACGCTCTCGAGCATCTTGATGAGGTCCTCAACGATGACGGTCATGTCGTCTGCAGGCTTGCGGTTCGCGGCGACAACGGAGGCGACGGGCTCAGCGACGGTGAGCGTCATCGCGGAAGGGCCGCGCCGGCCATCCACGATCGAGAACTCGACCTTGGTGCCGTTGCGCAGTGACGTGACCCCGGCAGGCAGGGCGGACGCGTGGAGGAAGACTTCGCCTCCATCGTCACTCGCGATGAAGCCAAAGCCCTTCTCAGCGTCATAGAACTTCACTCGACCGGTAGGCACGTCTCTCACTCCATTTCAGTCCGCTCGCGCGGGCTCGATAAGTCTACCTGCGCGTTGTCCGCCAGGTCATGCGTCGGCGAGGGCCCATGCAGCCCCCTGCTCCGGCACGGGTGTGCGACCACGTACTCTGCTGACCTATGGCTGTGCTCGTCGATCCCCCGCTGTGGCCCCGCCACGGAACCGTGTGGGGCCACATGGTCTCCGATGCCTCGCTCGATGAGCTCCATGCCGTCGCCCGCCACCTCGGCATCCCCGAGCGGGCGTTCGATCTCGATCATTACGACGTTCCCGCCGAGCGCTACGACGATCTCATGCGAGCCGGCGTCCAACTGGTCGACTCGCGCACTCTCATCAAGCGCCTGCGAGCCTCCGGCTTGCGGGTCACAGCAGCCAACCGCCGCTCACCGAAACCGCCAGCCCGCACCTGAGGTACGGCAAAGCCGGCAGAGGTTCGCCGGGAGGGGATCAAGCCAGCCCGCGCCTAAGGTACGGGAAAGGCCGTCGCGGCCGTGTCGTCTCGAGGGGATCAAGCCTGACCGCCCCGAGAGGGGACACGGCCGCGACGGCCGTAGACCGGGGATTCCTTAGAAGCCCATGCCACCCATGTCGCCACCACCGGCAGGCATTGCCGGCTCGGGCTCGGGCTTGTCGGCAACAACGGCCTCGGTGGTAAGGAAGAGTCCGGCGATCGACGCTGCGTTCTGCAGCGCGGAGCGGGTCACCTTCACCGGGTCGTTGACGCCAGCGGCAAGCAGGTCCTCGTACACGCCGGTTGCGGCGTTGAGGCCGTGGCCGAGCGGGAGGTCCTTGACCTTCTCCACGACAACGCCACCCTCAAGGCCGGCGTTGATCGCGATCTGGCGCAGCGGCGCGTTGATCGCAAC
>CAZRHL010000059.1:0-11454 GCA_964600005.1 uncultured Demequinaceae bacterium | reverse complement strand
CTCACCGCCGACACCGACGTGTTGCTGATGGACGAGGCGTTCTCCGCGCTTGACCCCCTCATCCGCAGGGAGATGCAGGAGCAGCTTCTGGAGCTGCAATCGCGACTCAACAAGACGATCGTCTTCATCACTCACGACCTCAACGAGGCGATGTTTCTGGGGAACCGCGTTGCCGTGATGCGTGACGGTCGCATCGTGCAGATCGGCACACCGGAAGAGATCCTCACGGACCCGGCGAACGAGTATGTCGAGCAGTTTGTGCAGGACGTCGACCGCACCCGAGTCCTCACAGCCGAGTCGGTCATGCGCAAACCGCTGGCCGTCGTCCACCCCACCACGGGCCCCACTGGCGCGCTTCGCATCATGCGCGACGCGCACGTGAGCGGACTCTACGTGGTGGAACGTGACCGGACGCTCGTGGGGTGGGTATCGGATCGGGATGCGCTCGCGCTCGTCCGTCGCGGCACAAAGACGCTTGACTCGATCATTCAAAGCGACCACGGCGCCGTTGCCCACGACACAGCATTGGCTGACTTGTTCATCCCCGCACTGGGAGCAGCCTTGCCGCTCGGTGTCGTCGACGAGCGGGGAAGGCTCGTGGGAGTGATCCCCCGCGTGACGTTGCTCGCGACGCTCGGGGGCGACCTTGGGGCAGACGCTGAGGCGGCTCCCGACACCGACCCGTTGCCCGCTGAGGTGGTGACGCGCGCGCTCGACGACGCGGTGCACGGCGATGCTCGCGAAGCGGAGGAGGTGCGCTGATGCTGGACTTCCGGATTCCGTTTGGTCGCTGGATCAAGGAGGGCCTCGGCTGGATTGAGGACAACCTCGACTGGTTCTTCCGCATTCTGCGTGACATCTACGTGGGGCTGTACGACGCCGCCGAATGGCTCTTCTCGACACCGCCCGCGTTGGCCGTCATCGCCGTCTTCGTCATCGGTGCACTGCTTGCTCGTGGATGGCGCTTTGCGCTCGGCACGCTTGCGGGCCTGTTGTTCATTGTGGGCGTCGACCAATGGGACAACGCAATGGCGACGCTTGCGCTCGTGATCGTCGCAGCGAGCCTCGCGACAACGGTCGCAATCCCGCTGGGAATCTGGGCTGCGCGAGACCGCCGAGTGTCGGCTGTCGTCCGGCCCGTCATGGATCTCTTGCAAACGCTGCCGGCGTTCGTCTACCTCATTCCAGCGATTGGCCTGTTCCGCATCGGCGTTGCCCCCGGGATCTTCGCGACGGTGTTGTTTGCGCTTGCGCCCGGCGTCCGCCTCACGGAGCTCGGCATCCGTGGAGTTGACCGCGAGGTAGTCGAAGCCGGTCACGCCTTTGGCGCCACCGAAGGCAGAATTCTCCGCCAGATCCAGCTGCCGCTCGCGATGCCGTCGATCATGGCGGGCATCAACCAGATCATCATGCTGTCGCTGTCGATGGTGGTGATCGCGGGGCTCGTGGGCGCCGGCGGGCTCGGCCGCGACGTCGTTCAGTCCCTCAGCGCTCTCAACACATCGCTCGGCTTTGAGGCGGGCGTCTCGGTGGTCATTCTCGCCATCATCCTTGACCGCTTCACTGGCTCCTTCACCCAAAAGCGCGCAGGCGTCACCTTTGGCTCCTTCGTCGGTGCGCTGCGCCGATCGCGCGCTGACGAGCCGATGAGCGCGGGACGTGACGAAGAGAGCGCCGAGGTCCTCGTCGAGCACTCGAGCAACACTCGATCCTCGATGTAGACGCACATAGACCTCGCAGCCATCGCGCTGCGTGCATTCAAGCCTTCCGAAAAGGCCCATGAATGCTCACGGCATGCGGAGATTCCCGTGCCGGGAAAGGAAACACTCACCATGAAGACGCGCACATCAGCGCTTCTCGCAATGACCGCCGCCGCGGGCCTCGTGCTTGCCGGCTGCTCGTCCGATGGCGACGGAGGCTCGACCACGTCCGCCACGGGAGGCTCCGACGACACACGAAGCACCGGCGGGACCATCACGCTCGGCGTGTTCAATGGCTGGGACGAGGCGGATGCGTCGTCCCTGCTGTGGCAGCACATCTTGGAGGACAAGGGCTACACGGTGAACCTCGAGTACGCCGACCCCGCCCCGACCTTCAAGGCCCTTGCCGACGGCGACTTCGACATCGTGACGGACGTTTGGCTGCCTGCCACGCACGAGGCCTACCTTGAGGAGTTCGGCGATGACATCGAGGAGCTCGGAGCCTGGTTCGACCAGGCCAAGCTCACGGTGGCCGTCAACGCCGACGCTCCCATTGACTCCCTTGCCGACCTCGCCGCCAACTCGAGCGAGTTCGGTGGTCGGATCGTGGGCATCGAGCCGGGCGCTGGCCTCACCGCCGCCGTTCAGGACCAGGTGATCCCGCAATATGGTCTTGAGAACATGGACTTCCTCACGTCGTCCACCCCGGCAATGCTTGCCGAGCTTGATGCGGCGTCTTCCGCTGGGGAGAACATCGTTGTCACGCTGTGGGAGCCCCACTGGGCCTATGGCGCGTATGACATCAAGAACCTCGAGGACCCAGAAGGCACCCTCGGCACCGCTGAGTCGATCTTCACGTACTCACGCGCCGGTTTTGCCACTGACTTCCCCGAGGTCGCCGGATGGCTCAGCAGCTTCACCATGAGTGCTGAGCACCTCTACGACCTTGAGAATCATCTGCAGGCGGCAGAGTCCGCAGCTGACAAGCAACAGATCGTCAGCGACTGGGTCGCCGCAAACCAAGAGTGGGTTGACAGCCTCACGGCGTAAGCCCGCGTAGACGCGCAAGCGCCGGTCATCCTCGGATGACCGGCGCTTGTTCGTTCGTGCCCTGCCCTTGCCTACGTGCCAGAGTCGTCTTCTTCATTCAGCGACTCGTGCGTCGCTGTCTCATGCGGTGACGATTCTCGCGCTCCGCGCACGCCGCCTCGGGTCGGGGTTTCCGAAATATCGCTCAGTGGCACCCACTCTTTGGGCTGCCTCCCACGCGTCTCGACCGCACGCCGCCGCCACGTCGCGAGCGCGACGATGACCGTGACGACCAACGCCGCGACCATGATCGCGATGACGATGTACAAGCCGGTGAACATCCAGTCCGGAGGCTCGGGCCAGTCGTCCGGATCTGGCAACACCGCGTACGGGTCAAAGGTCGGCTGCGGAGAAGAGCATTCCTCACCGATGCAGTCGTTCACGGCGGGGCCTGCTAGTCCCGGGTGAGCTTGCGGTACGTCACGCGGTGCGGACGCGCAGCGTCGGCGCCGAGGCGCTCCACCTTGTTCTCCTCATACGACGCGAAGTTGCCCTCGAACCAGAACCACTTGGCCGGGTTCTCCTCATCGCCTTCGTACGCGAGGATGTGGGTCGCGACGCGGTCCAGGAACCACCGGTCGTGAGAGACGACAACGGCGCAGCCGGGGAACTCGAGCAGCGCATTCTCAAGAGAGCCAAGGGTCTCGACATCGAGGTCGTTCGTCGGCTCGTCAAGGAGCAGCACGTTGCCGCCCTCCTTGAGCGTGAGGGCCAGGTTGAGGCGGTTGCGCTCACCACCGGACAGCACGCCCGCGGGCTTCTGCTGGTCAGGGCCCTTGAAGCCGAACGCACTCACATAGGCGCGCGACGGCATCTCGACCTTGCCCACGTTGATGTAGTCGAGCCCGTCAGAGACGACCTCCCACAACGTCTTGTCGGGGTCGATGCCGCCACGGCTCTGGTCGACGTACGAGATCTTGACGGTCTCGCCGATCTTGAGCTCACCGCTGTCGACGGGCTCAAGGCCAACAATCGTCTTGAACAGCGTCGTCTTTCCCACGCCGTTCGGGCCGATGACACCGACGATGCCGTTGCGCGGCAACGAGAAGCTGAGCCCATCGATGAGGACGCGATCGCCAAAGCCCTTCTTGAGGTTCTTCGCTTCGATCACGACATTGCCTAGGCGCGGGCCCGGCGGAATCTGGATCTCCTCGAAGTCAAGCTTCCGCATCCGCTCGGCCTCGGCTGCCATCTCCTCGTAACGAGACAGACGGGCCTTCGACTTCGCCTGGCGGCCCTTGGGGTTCTGGCGAACCCACTCAAGCTCTTCCTTGAGGCGCTTCGCGAGCTTCGCGTCCTTCTTTCCTTGAACCTGAAGACGCTCTTGCTTCTTCTCGAGGTACGTCGAGTAGTTGCCCTCATATGGGTAGAGGCGACCGCGGTCAACCTCACAGATCCATTCGGCAACGTGGTCGAGGAAGTACCGGTCGTGGGTCACGGCGAGCACAGCGCCCGGATACTTGGCGAGGTGCTGCTCGAGCCACAGCACCGACTCGGCGTCAAGGTGGTTGGTGGGCTCGTCAAGGAGGAGCAGGTCAGGCTTTTCAAGGAGGAGCTTGCACAGTGCGACGCGGCGGCGCTCACCACCGGACAGCACCTTGACGTCGGCGTCCGGCGGCGGGCAGCGCAGGGCGTCCATCGCCTGCTCAAGCTGACTGTCGAGGTCCCACGCATCTGCATGGTCAAGCTCTTCTTGGAGGGTGCCCATTTCAGCGAGGAGCTTGTCGTAGTCGGCGTCCGGGTCCGCCATCTCTTCCGAGATCTGGTTGAAGCGGTCGAGCTTGGCGTACACCTCGGCCACACCCTCGCGCACGTTCCCGATGACGTCCTTGTCCTCATTGAGCGGGGGCTCCTGGAGGAGGATGCCGACGCTGTAACCGGGGCTCAGGCGCGCCTCACCGTTCGAGGGCTGCTCGATACCCGCCATGATCTTGAGAATCGTGGACTTTCCAGCGCCGTTCGGACCCACAACGCCGATCTTCGCGCCGGGGTAGAACGCCATCGTGACGTCATCGAGGATGACCTTGTCACCGTGCGCTTTGCGCGCCTTCTGCATGGTGTAGATGAACTCTGCCACTGCCACTCCGGGATTCTGTTGTCTTGAGGCGGCCGATGCCGCTTTCACCGCCCACAGCCTACGCGGTTGTGCGCGGGCGAGCCTCCTTGGGGCGATGCACAAGCCCACTGCTGTCAGCACAGCAAGCGGGGCGCCGGAAGACCCGACGCCCCGCCGATGCGTGCTGCGCTAGACGCGGCGACGCGACATGCTCGTCAGCGCGACGATCAGCAGCGCTGCGATCACCACACCAAGCACGTAGCCGATGATCGTGCTGCCGCCTCCGATGGCGGCCCACACATAGAAGCCCAGAATCGTACCGACGATGCCGACCAAGACCGTGGCGACCCAGTTCACGTGCCGTCCGGCGACGAGCCTGCCAAGGAAGCCCACGATCGCGCCGATCAGGATCATCAGAAGAATCTCCATGGTTGTCGTCCCTTCTCCTCCGGTTCAAAGCGGGGGTTCCGCTTGCTGTTGAAGCGGGGTGCCCGCTTGCTCGGTACAACCTCAAATTTCCTCAGCACCAGGCAAACTTTGCGCAAAGGTCCTGGTAATTGGTGGGTCGTCGCGGGAATAGGGAAAACGGGCCTACGGCTAGACGGCCGTCAGCTCCTCCTCGTCAATCGGGTCGGCGGCCCCGTCGAACTCAGGCCCTGACGGGCCATCCTCCGCGCCGGCCGCATCCACGGCCGCGGCCTCGTCAGAGTCGCTGTCATCGCCCTCTGCCAACGCTGGCGGCTCTTCGCTGCCGAGATTCGAGTCACCCACGGCACGGCGGAAGGTGGCGATGCCGCGCGTGAGGTCGTGGCCGACGGCGGTCGCATCGATGACGAGGTCGGTGCGAGGCCCCGCTTCGCTCTCCCACGTGTTGGTCCGCAAGCGACCCGTCACCAGGACAGGCTGCCCTTTTGCGACAGAGTCGAGAACAGTGAGGGCCGCACCGCGAAACGTCCGCACGGTGAACCATTCCGTCGGACCGTTCTCCCACGCGTTGCTGCTGCGGTCAAAGTAGCGGCTCGTCGACGCGACGCGAAAGCTGGTGAGGCTGGTGCCATTGCGCCCCACCACATGGCGGGGATTCGTCGCCACCCAGCCGCTCACCGTGATTGTGAGGTCGTTCATGTGGTTTCTCCTTCCGGGCGCCGCGGTTGCGAAGCCCGCCACCACCGTGCTTGCGAAGGCCGACGTTGGGTGCAGGAAGAGAGCGCGAGGTGGGGATGATCGTCACCACAAGGCGGCGGGGACAGAGAAGAACGACCTGTCAAAGAACGCGTGGTCGGACCACGAGGAGTGCGGGGAGCGCTCTAGTCGAGCTCGGTCAGCTCGTCGAGATTGCGATACGCCTGGTGAATCATCTGGGTCGGACCGATGAGATGCGGGCCGACGGCGCTGAGCACCGCTTCACGCCCAAGAGCGCGTACCGCTTCGCCAGCCGATCGACCACGGATCGCCTTCGACCACAGCGCCTTGATACCAGACGGGCGGACCATCGGCGGCCACGCGACCTCATCCAGCGCCTTCGTGATCTCCGCAGCCAACTCCCCCGCCGGCATGATCGCGTCGTCAACGACAATTCGCCATGCAAGCGGCAAGTCCGCCGTTGCCGCGTCAATCCACTCAAGCCGCACCTGCTCAACAGCTGCAACAGCCGGCCCAAGCTCAGCGTCGTGCGCCCCGTGGCGGCCCATCGCCACTGCCGCTGCAGCGTCGGCCCGTGCATCCACGCCCGAGGCGCGCGCAAGAGCGGCGACAAGGTCGTCGACGTCCGGCAACACCGGGTCCGCATCGCGCGCGAGCGCACGCTCAAGCGCGCGTCCGGCGGCAATGAGGTCCGCGCGCACTGCCTCTGCAGCCACGGAACGAGTCGCCGCGGCCCCGGAGATCTCGTCACGCAGAGCAGCGATGCCGCGGCCGTCGCGAGCCGATGTCACCACCACAGGGGCATCGATGACGCCTTCTACGGATACAAGCGCCTCGAGGTCGCGCGCCACCACGTCGACGTCGTGATCCGCGAGGCGGTCCGCGTGATTGAGCACGACGAGCGAGGGCTGGCCGTGGTCAGAGGCCACCTTGACATAGGCCGAATGGAGGGCGTGATCGGCGTACTTCTGAGGATCAACCACCCAGATGATGAGGTCCGCGAGAGGGACGATCCTGTCCACGGTGTCGCGGTTCGTCGTGTTGACCGAGTCGTGGTCGGGAAGGTCGACAAGCACGACGCCGTCAAAACGCGGGTCCGGGTTCAGACGCAAGCGGTGAGTGGGCGCGATGCCCAGCCAGTCGAGGAGCGCGTCGGCGTCATCCCACGACACCGCCACCGGATCTGAGGTGGTGGGCCGAGCCACGCCCACCAAGGCGAACTCGCGGCCGATGATCGCGTTGAAGAGGCTCGACTTGCCTGAGCCCGTGCCACCAGCGAGCGCGACGATCGTGTGATCGACGCCCAAGGCAAGCCGCTCGTCGCAGCGTTCGATCGTGCCGTAGACCTCGTCTCGCACGTCGGGATCGATCGCGTCTGCCGCCCAGTCCATCGACGCACGCAAGCGGTCGACCCGCTGCTTGAGGACGGTCGTCTGTGTGCGCGGCGGCACCTCGTAGAACGACAGGCTCACAGCAATGCCCGCAGTTCCGCCCGCCGCAGGCGCACCTTGGACGAGGCATCGGGGCTGAGCGACAGGATGTCTGTGGGCTTCATCATGTCGAGCGCCTCTTTGTTGATGACGTAGCGACGTGCCCCCGCCAGCTCCGTCCGCGCGGCCGCAATGGCGTCGGCGCCGGTATCTCCGGTGAGGACAGCAAGCGCACCCGCCGCCTTGTCGACGCCCACAGCGGCCGACGCAAGGGTCACCGCCAAGCCATCGTCGCCGACAACCGCGCGTCCGTTTGCGGCGCCGCGAAGCTCGCCTGCGAGCGACTCACACTTGGTGAGCCAGGCGCGGGCAGCGTCGGCCGCGCGTCGTTCACGCGCCACGCGGGCATCACGCGGGTCCCGCTGCTGGGCAAGCCACGGACCAACCCCGCCGTCAGCAGCGTTGAGGGAGTCCATCATCCTGTCCGTCGCGGATGACGCGGCATGAGCGAGAGCCGCCTCGACACCGGCGATGAGGTCAGCGCGAATCGCCGCCAGCTCAGCATCGCGCGCCTCGCGGGCACTGCGGCGCTTCACCCACACCGAATTGCTGAGACGGAACAGCGGCCCGCGGTCTGCCGTAGCCTGCCGCCACCTCGCGTCAACGGGGCCGCGTCCAATCTCCGTGTACCACTCCGGACCGTCGAACACCTCCGCTTGAGCGGCACAACGGCGCACCTCGGCACGGACATCTTTTGCTGCAGCCGCCTGATCGTCCATGAACTCCGCAAGCTCCTCAAGCCATTCCTTCATCGACTCGATACCGCCGTGGAGGGTGCGCTCGACGATCGTGCTTGCGGATGCGGCCGCGACGGTGTCGAGCCAACGCCCGAGCCCGCCCATCACATCGCGCGGAATGTCGGCTCGAGCATTCTCGGGAATGACGAACAGCGGGAGGCCTGCGAGACGCTCCTCCGTGAGGCGGGTGACAAGCTCACGTCGAATATGGGCTGCGACGTCTGCCGTGACGCGGTTGAGGACAACTGCCACCGAGGCGCCCCGGTCCGTTGCCTTTCGCAAGGCATTCCATGGGATCGCGTCGCCATAGCGAGCCGGGGTTGTCACAAAGAGCCACAGGTCAGCCGCCTCGAGAAGGTCCTCAGCGACGTCGCGATTCTCCCCGCGCACCGAGTCGAGATCCGGGCTGTCGACGATGGCGAGCCCCCGGGGCACAGCCTCCGACGGCTGGACGCGAGCGCGCGCGGCAACGTCAGACAGCACGCCTGCGTCGAGCGGGTGGTGAAAGAGGTGCGGAACCTTTGTGGTGGGGCGGAGCACGCCTGACGCCGTCAACTCCTCGCCGAGCAGCGCGTTGACCACTGTCGATTTGCCGGCACCGGTGGGACCTCCGACGATGACGATCGCCGGAGAGGACTCCTCGCGCACACGCGGGATGAGGTGATGGTCGAGCTGATCGAGCATGCGCTCCATCAACTCATTCGCCTCGCGCTCGCGGCCCGTGGGCAGCGGTAACTCGACCGCAGAGACCACGCGCCGCGTATCGATGAGCGCATCAAGGAGGGCGCCGGGGTACGCCCAGGTCTTGATCGGCCTGAATTCCATGTACCTAGCCTGCCCTCTCACCCCGTAGGGCATGAGGCTACCGCGCCGGAATCGGTCAATGGACCACCCATAACGGGCGCAGAACTAGACGAGAGCCGCCTGGGTGCGCTTGCGCCAGGCCGTCATGGTGGCGGTCAGCTCACGAGAGATCGCGGCAAAGGAGCCGTCCATGTCGATCGCGAAGCGGGCGTCGTTGATCTTTCCTGCGTCGATGAGTTTGAGGACGGCCGCCGCTTCCTTGTGGAAGTGCGCGTGCTCAGCCTTCGCTTGGTCGCGGAACTGGACGTGCTCGGGGGCGACGTCAGCACTGTGGATCCACTTGCCGAACTCGCAGACGTTGTCGAGGGCCACCTTTGAGATGTCCTCGCTGTGGCTGCCGTTCTCGATCGCGTCGACGAGCCGCGCCTTCCACTTGCCGTGAGCTCCGATCGCCTTGGTGATCTGAGCGCCGACATCCAGTCCGGTGGAGTTTGCCGCGGCAAAGGAGAACTTGCTCACCTGGTCCGCGAGCGCCGCGGCGAGCGAGGACAGGTGCGAGGTCTCCTGCTCGCTGTCGCGAATGCCGCTCGACGTCGAGGCGGACGACGTCGCGACACCAGTGACGGCCGCGGCGATCTGGTCAGTTCCGGTCGCAGCCTCAGTCACCGAACGGCTCATCTCATCCGTTGTCGCGGTCTGCTGTTCGAGCGCAGCCGCAATGGACGCCTGGGACTCGTTGATCGTGTCGATGATGGTCGCGATGTCGCCAATCGACTTCGACGCCGCGACGGTGTCGTCCTGAAGCGCAGCGATGCGGCGTGCGATGTCGTCCGTGGCTCGAGCGCTCTCCTGCGCGAGCTCCTTCACCTCGTTGGCGACAACAGCGAAGCCCTTGCCCGCTTCGCCTGCACGGGCAGCCTCGATGGTGGCGTTCAGTGCAAGCAGGTTGGTCTGCTCGGCGATCGAGGAGATCACCTTGAGGACGAGCTCAATCTCACCGGATGACGCGTTGAGTCGCTCGACTGCCGCCCTCGCTCCCCCGGCTACCTGGACAGCCTCGCCAGCGACCGTCACGGCGCGCTCGGTGGTCGTGGCGATCTCGGCAATCGTCGCGGACATCTCTTCAGTGCCGGTCGCAAGGGTGTGGACGCTCGTCGACACCTGCTCGGCAGATGCGGCAGCGGTGTGGGCTTCTTGCGCCGAGGACGCAGCGTTCGCTGCGATCCGACCGGACGCGACGGAGAGCTCCTCAGCGGACGCCGCAAGCTCGGTGGCCTGAGCCTCGATCGCGGCAAAGTTCGCCGACAGAGTCGCCATCACCTTGTTGTATTCGGATGCGATGGCGCCCCAGTCGCCGGGCCAACCCTCATTGGCGGAGCCGGTGAGGTCGCCTGAGGCGGCGCGTCCAAGCAGCTCGCGCATGCCCCGCAACGGCTTGAACACCGTACGGTTGACAACGAGCCTCATGCCGGCGGTCAAAGCGAGACCTGCGAGTGCCGCAACGGCGATGCCGGTGGTCGCAGCATCGGCGTCAAGTGAGCCGCGCACTCCCGCAATGCCAATCGCGGCAACAGCGATGAGTGCGGCAGCGATCGCCATCATTCCGACGGCGAACCGTCCGACAATTCCGTTCACTGATCACCCTTTCTCGCACAAATGCACCCCTCAGCATCGCCAAGAGGTGCTCGGTCAAGCCGCAAATGGTGCACGACTACTTGATTGGAGAATCGGCACGGAGGCCCGGGGTGAAAACGTTTCGATCGAGGTGCGACGCACATCACACCACCCACAGCGCCGCTACTCTAGAAAGGCCCTCCGGGCGACGCCCTCGTAGCTCAATGGATAGAGCAACGGCCTTCTAATCCGTAGGTTGCAGGTTCGAGTCCTGCCGGGGGCGCACGGATTGCGCTCCTCGTGCGCTCACGCGAAGACCGCCATCACGTAGAGCACGAAGACAAGCACGTGGGCCGCGCCGTGGGCAGCGCTCACACGCCGCGACATGAAGGTCGCGATGTTGAGCGCGATCGCCACCCCGAGGAGCACAAAGCCGGCCGCATTGGGGGCCAGCACCACCGTCTGCCCAGTCGCGAGCCCGATTGCGAGGACCACGGGCAGCGTGAGCCCGACGCATGAGACAAGCGCGCCGTGAGCCAAGTTGCTCATCCGCTGACCCTCGCCCATCCACGCGGCGCGCACGGTGGTGAGCGTCTCCGGCATGAAGACGATGAGCGCGATGAGGAGTCCCGACAGCGCCACCGGCGCTCCCAGCCGGCTCAACCCGTCATCAAGCAGCGCCGCCATGTCGTGAGACAGCACCACGATCGGCACCACGGTTGCGATGAGCACCGAGGCGCGGCCGATCAGCTCTGCCCGGTGCTGCCGAAAGACCTCAGCGATCGGCGCGCGCTCGGCTGCACCGTCGGCCACCGCAGCGT
>CAZRHL010000058.1:0-11610 GCA_964600005.1 uncultured Demequinaceae bacterium | reverse complement strand
CCGGTTTCCGAATTGCGGTCGAGGTAGAAGTCGGCAAGGTAGCCAAAAATGCCGGCGGTGTTGTACTGGGCCACCTCTTCGAGCGCTTGGAGCAGGTACGGCCAGGATTCCTCGGCGTAAAGCGTCACGACAATGCCGTACACCATCGTGTTGCCGTTCACCATCTGATTCCCGGCGGAGGGGTACGGCGTCTCGAGGGCACTGCGGGCGATCTGGCCAATCTGCGCGCGTGCATTGTCGACCGGGCCATCGAGCGGGCAATTCGACTGCTCGAGGCACCACGTGAGGAAGTTCGTCAGCGCGTTCTCAAAACCCTTGGCCTGCTGAAGCGATTGCTCCTCGCCGGGCAGGAGGAAGTCCACCGCGCCATCGAGCACAACGCGCCCGACGTTCTCGGGGTAGATCTCCGCGTAGGTCGCGCCCAGTTGGGTGCCGTATGAAAAGCCGAGGAAGTGCAGCGCGTCGTCGCCAAGCACATAGCGGATCACATCCATGTCGCGCGCGGCGGAGACGGTGTCGACGTTCTCGAAAAGCGGCCCGGTGAGATCGCGGCAGTTCTCGGCGAAGGCGATGTTGCGCTCGCGCAGCATATTGAGGTCCGCTTGCGTCTCCACCTGGAAGTCGCGCACATAGAACGCGTCGAGGGCGCGCGCATCGCCACAATTGACGGGGTTTGACTCGCCCACGCCGCGCGGGTCGAAGCCGATCACGTCATATGAGTCGAGGAGTCGCGCGCCAGCGGTGTCCGGGAAGTACTCAAGGAGTTCGAGACCGGAGCCGCCGGGACCACCAGGGTTGATAAGGAGCGAACCGATCCGTTCCCCTGGGTTGTTGGCGGGGCGCTTTGATACGGCGATGGCGATCGTTGGGCCATCAGGTTCGGACCAATCCAGCGGGACGTCGATCGAGGCACAGTCGAAGGCACCGCAATTGGTCCACGTCACCACCTGCCCGTAGACAGCGGGAAGCCCATCCGGCACGGGGCGTCCACCTTGCGACGGCGTCGGCGCCACCGAGGCCGACGTTGTCGTCTCCTCCTCTGCTTGGAGCAGGGAGCAGGCGCTCACCAACAAGGTCGTGGCGGCCAAAAGGGCAAGGAGCGGTCGCTTCATGGGCACGAGCCTACGGGTTGAAAACAGACATAACCCGCCAACAGGGCATTAACCCTCCCGCAGGACGCTGCCCAATCGAAAGGGCCCGACGCTGGCGCCGCGCACCGACGCTGTCGCGGCGACGGCCGCACACATCAGCGGCAACGTCCAGAGCCACCACGGCACCACAAGCACGATGCGGGCGCCACCTGCAAGGGCTTCAAGTCCAAGGGGGGTAACGAGTGAGGACGCCATGACCACCCCCGCCGCCACACCCAGCACAGCGGCAACGGTCACGGGCACCACGGCGCTCGCAAGTGCAGTCCGGCGGCGATGACGCGAAGCGAAACCGAGCACGGCCATCCGTGCAAGCGTTCGCGAGCGCGCCGCACTTCCAGCGAGGCACCACATCGCCACTGAAACCAAGGTGACAATGACGGTCGCGGTCACGGTCACGTCTGTGAGGCGGGCCCCTTGCTCGGCAACGGGTGATTCGGTGAGCGCCGCAATCCACTCGCTTCGCACTGTCACCTCTGCACCGGTCGCCGCCAGCGCAGCGGCGGCCTCAGCGGCGCCATCGCCATTGAGCCACACGTGGGTGGAGCTGACCTCACGTTCGGTCGCCTCCGCAAGCGCCGAACGCGAGACGACAATCATCGGACCTTGTGATGTCGCACCCACGGGCAACGCGGGCACTCCGCCCACGACGTCGATGGAAACACGCCGGCCCTCCCACCGCAGCGTCATCCCCTCACGATCAGGGACGCCTGTGGCAAGAACCGGGAGTGCGCCCTGCGAAACTGTGCTGCCCGAAAGCACGTCGAGTGCGCCCCCGTCATCACCGCCCGCGCGTTCCATCACCTTCACCATCGACTCAGGATCAAGGGCCACCACGGTGACGTACGCGTCGAATCCGTCGTCGAACACTTGCACGCGTTCCTTCACAGCGGCCGCAGAATGCTCCGACGCCCCCGCTGCAAGCTGTTCACTCGCGTCGGAAAGCGACGCACCGTACGGGCTTGTGACAACGGCGTCGGCCCCCACCACTTCCCATGACGCGCTCTCCCCTGCCGTACGAGCACTTTCGTTCGCGACGGCAACAACAGCGACAAGTGCACTGCCCGTGACGACGGCTGCAACGGCGGCGAGAGGCGCGAGCACATGAGCGGACGCGATGAGGCCGGCCGCCCCACGGCGGCGTTGCACGATCCGGCGCCATGCACGAGCCAATGCGGGCACCACACGCACGACTGCCGCCGAGATGAGCATCGCGGCGGCAACGGGTGCGAGCACCACCACTGCGGTTGGCGGGTGAGCAGTGCCAAGAGCCGCCGCCCACAACAAGAGATTGAGCACGGCGAGTGCGCCCGCAGCCACTCGACGGCGGCGCGTGCTCAGTGGGCTCGCGCCCCGCATCGAGGCCGCGTGCGCGACGCGTGCGACGGCGCTCGCGGGAGCAACGACTCCCGCCACGATCGGCAGGACCACCCACCACGAGGTACCGCCAGGGATGCGGAGCGCACAGAGCCACCCCGTCCCCGCCGCCACGAGGCAGACCGCAGCAGCCTCGACGCCGAACACAGCGGCGATTCGGGAGCGCGATGCGCCTCGCCTGCGCATGAGCTGGGCCAGAGACGCACGTCTGCGTGCAAGAGTCTCACCCGCAAGGACGATGGCAAGAACCGATGCTGCCATCACCCCAGCCAGCATCACCATTGCTTGCGCTCGAGCAGCATCGGCACGGCTGAGCGCCTCGTTCACTACCCGGTCGAGGCTTGTGCTGACCGTTGCCGCACGCCCATAGAAGCTGAATGTCTGCCGCCCAGACGACAGGCCACGCGTCTCCACGGCGACGGTCGACGCCGTCGCCATCGTGACGGCCTGGGGTTCGGGGCTGAGAAAGAACGTGTGAGTGAAGGCGCCGTCACCAAGCGCATACAGCGCATACGGCAGTGAGTCGTCGCTGAGCAGGACTGCTACGTCGATTCGCGGCTCCGAGCCGCCGATCTCACTTCCCGACAGCAGATTGGGCACTTGCGCCCACCCGGCCGCGTCCGCATCAACGGGGGTAAACACCCCACTGACTCGCACCTCGACAGAGCCTCCCAGAAGCCGCTCATCACCCGGCTTCACTCCCCACGCCTGCGCCACGTCGGCGCTCACGCCAACCTCGACGGTCGGCACCGCACCTTCGGCGATATCGACCGCGCTCGGCCCGGGCCCGGGAGCGTTCCCCTCCAGCCACGTCACATCCGCCGCACCATCACCCGCGACGTACGCGAGCCGCGTGAAGACGGGGCGCGCGTCCACAGCACCAGCCTTGATGGGAGTACTCGTCATCACAGTGACAGGCTGGCCGAGCACATCGGCAAGCGCCGCTGGCACATCCGCGGCGACGTCCATGCGCATCGACTCGATCGCACCCGCCGAGTCGGGCGCCAGTTGAGGACTCCTATTGGGATCGTCGTCCCACGGGAAGGTGACGACAACGTCGGCGCGCCTGCCGGCGGCGTCAAGAGCCTCGGCGATCTCAGCGTCGGCCGCCCTCGCGACAAGCCGCGGCACGCTCGTTCCCGCGGCCACAGCAAGCGCGACAAGGAGCGCAATGAGCAGATGGGGGCCCACTTGGGCACGGCTCACCCGCCACCAGCCCGGCATCGGCCTCATCACGCGTCATCACCTCCGCGCAACGTCAACGCCGGGGAACGGCGAGCAAGCGCCCGCACCCACGGCACCGCGACAAGTACCGCCGTCATCGCAGTGCCCACAAGCCACCAGGGCCACGGGCCGGCGGCAACCCACGTGGGTGCGGGGACCGCCGGAAGCCCGCCCGGAGCGACAACAACCAGCGGCGCCGTCACCCACGCACCGATCGCGCCGACAGCTGCACCCAACACAGTGGCGACGGCAACAAGCAGCACCAGTTGGAGCAGTTCGGATGTCCCCGCCATACGCGCTGGCACACCCAAGCCCCTCAAGCGAGCGACAACGAGTGCACGTGAGCGCACCCTGGCGGCGGACCGCACCGCCGCGCCTGCGATGACGAAGACCACCGACGCGACTGCCGCAATCCACAGCGACATCCATGCACCAACACGCAATGGACCGGCAGCGGCATCAGCCCGTGCTTCAGTCAACAAGGTGGAGGCGGGGATCGCCCGCACCGCATCTGCGTCCGCGTTGTCGCAGCCAAGACCCAACCACCACGCATCCGTGATCCGTTGGGTGTGCCCGTGAACGAGCAAGGCGCGCGAAAGGGTGTCGATGTCGCCGATGAGCGCCTCAGAGTGGGGACGGGACGGCACGGCTTGGACGATGTCAGCAACGCGCACCGTGATGGCCCTGCCATCAAGGCGGATCTCGACGGCATCACCAGGGACAACACCGAGATCTCGAGCGAAGTCAGCGCCAATGAGAACCGGCACGTCCTCGGGCGGTGGAAAAGCCGTGACGATCATTGACACGGCGCTCCACACCAGTTCGTAGTCGCGTGCCTCGACCTCGATGTGGACGGCGCTGGGTCCCATTCCCTCAGCATGAGCGCGCAGCGTCGTATTCGTATCGGGAACCGTCGACGTCCACGCGGTCTCTGGTCGGGCCATGTTGCCGCTGCCGGTCTCGATCGTGATGGCTCCGGTCACCACGGCGTCGGACGTCGCGCGGTCGGGCGCCGTCGAATCGGCCTGGACCGTGATGGCAAAGCCAACCACCCACCACTCGCCGCCGTCGTCGTCAGCGTCAGGAACGTTGAAGCGCAGGGAGTGCGGTGCACCGTCGAGCGGTACGTCAACGCGGGCGGAGGGAAAGCGATCACCGTAACTGTCTTCGATGATGGCGACCACGCCGGCGCTCAATTGAGCGCCATCAACGTCTATTTGCCCTGACACCACTGCGTCAATGAACCCGTTGGCAACGTGCCAACCGCCCACGTCGCTCGGCGGAACGAGCGGCTCGAGCACGTCGGCCCACGATCTCGCAGAACCAGTCTCACCACGCACAAGGTCGCTCTGCGCCGTATCAAACGCAACAACGCGTGTCCCCGCCGGGCGCGATCCAAGCAGGACAGGGCGGTCGCTCACCGCGGTGGCGACGGAGCAGGCGCTCGCCTCGGCCAATCGAGGCACGACGCCAGGGCCCATGGGCTCGGCGACAACTGCGTCGGCGCCCACCTGCACATCCACCTGCTGAACGGCCGACGCTGTCCACGTGCTGACCGTCGTCATCGCCACCACCACTGCGGCGGCGCCAGCGGCAAATAGGTAGGCGCCGCGGGTGGCGCCAGAGCGGGCAAGGCCCCAGCCCGCGAGGGCAAATGTCAGCCCACGCGAACGATGTGCAAACCGCTCCAACACTCTCACGGCGAGCGGGACCACCCGGAGCGCGGCTGCGCCGCACGCGAGCACCACGAGCATGGGTGCAAGCATCGACGTGAGATCAGCGGCGTTGCCCAACCCGCTGCGCGACAGTTGCCACACCGCAACGCAAGCAAGGATCACCAGAGCACCATCAAGACCCGCGCGGCCTGCCGCCCCGACATGCTCTCGTTGCGTGGTCGTCGGGGCTAGCGCCGCCGCAACAATGAGTGCGAGCGTTGGCAAGGCAACACCAACCGCGACCGCAAGGACGGTGCCAAGAGAAAGCGGCCTAACGGTGTCAGCCAACGGCCACGCGCGCGTGAGCACCGGCAAGTGCAACAGTGCGGCGTATGCGCTGGCAGCGGCAGGAACGGCAAGAGCGGCCGCCACCATCCCCAGCGCCAAAGCCTCTCGCGCTGCCCGCACTGCCAACTGCCCCGCCGACGCTCCCCTCACCCGCCACAGCGCTGTCTCCGTCTGGCGTCGGGCCACGAGCATTGTGCCCGTCAAGGCAAGCGCAACCACAGCGAGAGCAACGGCAACTGCCGACGCCGCGATGACAATCGACCGGGACACCGCGAGATCTCGGGCCGCGGCATCGGACAGGGCCGAGACGTCGCTGCGCACGGTGGCGCGTGCGGTGCTGCCGAGGTCGCGAGCGAGATCGCCTTCGAGCGCACGTACAGCGCTCGCAAAAGCAGGCAGGTCCACGCCATCGGCGAAGCTCGGGTCGATGACAATCGACAAGCGGGCAGGCGCCGCCGCGTCTGTGCGGGCCGTGACCGCGCCCGGTGCTGTCAGCAACGGCCCATATGTATCGAGCCAGCCGCGATCCGTCGCGACGCCTCTCCCCTGCAACAGGTCGCGCTCCCATTGCGCACCGACAAGGTGAACGACGCCCACCACGGTCGCCTCGACTGCTGGAGTCTCACCGTCACCAACCGCAGCGACTGAGGCAAAGAGCGGAATCGTGTCCCCCACGCCACGGCCGAGCGCCAACGCAGTGTCCACTGAGATCGCCACCTCGGGATTACCCGAGGTCACGAGCGGTAAGCGGCCTTCCACCACCTCTGTGTGTGATTCAAGATCGTCAATGTCGAGGAGATAAGCCGCAGCGGGAGTGTCACCACCGATTGGCAATTCAGGCGACTGTGCCCAAGCCGACAGCGCACTGGGCACGTCCGCGCGCACCGCATCGATTGCTGGTGCCACCAGCTCCGCAAGGCCCGGCGTCGCCAACCCGTCCGTGCTCATCACGGTGACGGCAATGAGGTCCGGGCTGCCACTTCCCGTCATGCCGTCCGCGCGCATTGCCGCAGCTGTGAGCGCCCTGCCCTCACCGTCGGTTACGAGCGACCAGACAAGACCCGTGACAAGTCCGCTCATCGTCAGCACCACAAGCACCGCACCGAGCACACCACGCTGATCGCGCGCCCGCGCCATCAACGGTGAGCGAAAAAGCACGTTACCCCTCGACCAGGTGACCATCGCGGATGTGAACCGCCCGGTCTGCGAGCGCCATCATGACGGGGTCATGTGTCGACAACACCGCCGTCATCCCCTCGGCTTCCACGACCGCTCGGATCAGCGCCATCACGGCGAGACCCGTCTCCGTATCGAGCTGTCCCGTCGGTTCGTCCGCAATGAGCAGGCGTGGCGACGATGCGAGTGCCCGCGCGATCGCCACACGTTGCATCTGTCCACCGGACATCTCCGTAGGCCGGTGGTCTGCGTGACTTCCGAGCCCCACAAGGTCAAGAAGCGTCGCCACGCGGCTGTCTCGCTGCGCTGGCTCCCACCCTTTGAGTCGCAACGGCAGGCCCACATTCTCCGCAGCGGAGAGTTCGTCGATGAGGCCAAAACTCTGAAAAACGAACGCGACTGAGTCACGGCGGAGCGTGTTGAGGCCTTCGTCATCGAGCGCGTTAAGGTCCTTGCCGGCTACGTGAACCGTGCCTGCGTCGGGCCTCTCCAAACCCCCCATGATGTTGAGCAAGGTCGTCTTTCCGGAGCCCGACCTCCCGACAAGTGCGACGAGCTCACCGGGGGCGGCAGTGAGAGCTACTCCCGCCAGGGCGTGAACCGCCGCCGGACCCGTGCCAAAGGTCTTGTGGACGTCCGACATTGCGACCACCGGCGTTGGGCGGGCTGGCCGTGATTCCGCAGTCATGGCGCCGCATCCTTGGCGAGCGGAGCGTCGGGCCACAGCTCGACGCGGTTCTCCTCGAGTGTGAGCCGCACGCGCCTCGTCAACCCGAGCGCCTCACGATACTCCCGGGGCACCTGCACCCGACCTGCGCGGTCCATCACTGCGTACTCTTCGGCGATCACATGCTCTCCGCCGTTACGGCGAAGCACCTCGGAACTCGTCCGGCCATCCCGAATCGCCACAGTCCGCTCAACACGCTCGCTCACACCAGGGTCGTGAGTCACCACCACCACGGTGACGCCGTCAGCATCGCTGAGGCCGCGCAACACCTCGAAGATCTCGTCCGATGTTGCCGTGTCAAGTTCGCCCGTGGGCTCGTCGGCGAGGAGCACCCGAGGTCCGTTCGCCATTGCTGTCGCGATCGCGACACGTTGCTGCTGACCGCCCGACATTTGCCCCGGAGTGCGTCCAGCAAGATCGCCTACGCCCACGCGTTCGAGGAGTTCGCGTGCCCGGCGGCGCGCTCGCGAGCCCTTCGTGCCCGCGAACGTCATCGGCATCGTCACGTTCTGTTCTGCGGTGAGGTACGGCACGAGGTTGCGCGCGGTCTGCTGGAAGATGACCCCGACGACGTCCCGTCGATAGACGACCCGGTCTCGGCGAGACGCTCGCGCAAGGTCCCAGCCATCGACGACCGCGGCGCCAGCCGAGGGCGTATCCGCGCCCGCGAGAATGCTGAGCAAAGTCGACTTTCCAGCACCGGATGGTCCAACGACGGCGATCATTTCCCCTGCGTCAACAGTGAGATCAAGCCCTTGGAGCGCCTGGACTTCGAGAGGACCGTGGCGGTGGATCCGGACGAGGCTCTCGCAAAAGATCGCGGGCCGGCGCGCACCAACATCTCGCGTTACGCGAGAAGTGGCGGCCATCGCTCTCCTTGCTCATCGTGCACGAGACACGGGGTGCACTATGTGAGGCTAATGGACATCACGTCGATTGCGGACGCAACGCCAGGACCATCGCCTCGATTGCTAATAGCGGCTGCACGTTTGACGCGAGCCTTTCACGCGCGGTGCCCAACGCGTCGAGGCACCGCATGGTGTGGGCGAGGGTGGTGCGCATCGCCAGGTCACGGATCCGGCCCTCATGAGCGATGTTGAGAAGCTGAACCTCGGCGCCGACCTGGACGGTGGCCACGTCTCGGTAGAAGGACATGAGATCGGTCACGGCACGGTCCAATACATCCCGCTTGTAGCGCGTGGCACGACGCTTCTGATCCTCCTCGAGCTCGCGCACCTGGGCTCGAAGCGCCGGTGGGATGCGGCCCGACTCCACGCCAAGCATCGTCAGCAACTCCGCCCGTTCGGCAGCGTCACGTTCCGTGGTCGCCGCTGCAGCGTCGTCCTCCGCCACCTGGACGAGGTCGCCCGCCGCGAGGACCGCATCGCCGACGCCCCGCACCTCCGTGGCGAGCGCCAACACCTGATCGCGTCGCGCGCGAGCCTGCGGATCGCGGGCCAGGCGGCGAGCGACGCCGATGTGACTCTGCGCCGCGAGGGCTGCCTCCAGAGCGAGGTCTTCATCAATGCCGTCACGCTCGACCAAGAGACGCGCCACCACCTCGGGTGCGGGCGTGCGCAACGGCACGATTCGGCACCGCGATCGAATGGTGACGGAGACATCGTGCGCGTGTGGAGCGCACAGAATCCACACCATTCGCGGTGGCGGCTCTTCGATGGACTTGAGGAGCACATTCGAGGTGCGCTCTGTCATGCGGTCGGCATCTTCAACGATGATGACGCGCCAGCGACCCTGACTGGGTGCGCGCTGTGCGAGGGATGCGAGTTCGCGCACCTCGTCGATGTTGATCGTCACCTTCTCCGTTGCCATCACTTTGACGTCGGCGTGCGCGCCGCTCAGCGCCGTGACACACGCGTGGCACGTGCCGCACCCGCCGTTCTCGCACTGAAGGGCTGCCGCAAATGCTCGCGCGGCGTATGACCGGCCAGAACCGGGAGGGCCCGTGATGAGCCATGCGTGCGTCATCGCCGCGGAGTCCGTTGACGCCGCACGGAGGGGCTCAATCTGGTGTTCTTGGCCCACCACCTCGGCCCACACCTCGTGAGGGGCCGTCATCGCGCCACCTGCCATCGACGCATCACGGCGTACCCCACGGCTCCACGCCGCCGGAAGGCGGGGTGCCCGTCGCGTCGGCCCGTTGGAGACGAGCGAGCGCTTCAAGCGTCGCCTTCCGAACGTCGGCCGCTACCTCATCAATAGACCGCGCGGCGTCCACCACTGCGTAGCGCTGCGGATCGAGCGCGGCGAGATCGCGATATCCCTGGCGGATGTGCTCGGCGTGTGCCGCGGTCTCTCGCTCAACGCGATCGAGATCGCGGTCGAGCCGGTCGCTCGCGGGCGCCATGTCGAGCACCACCGTGAGATCCGGCGTTGCACCCTCAGTCGCCCACCGCGAGATATCGCCCACCATGTCACCTAGGCCGCGCGCGCCGCCTTGATAGACGATCGACGAGTCGAGGTAGCGATCCTGGACCACCGTCGCACCGCGCTCAAGCGCAGGTCGCACCACCGTGGCCACATGGTGAGCACGGTCCGCGGCATAGAGGAGCGCCTCAGCACGGGGGGCGACGTGGTCGCCGTGCATGACGGCCTCGCGCAACTGCCGGCCGAGATCGGTCCCGCCTGGCTCGCGGGTTGTCACCACGTCATGGCTGCCGCCCTCCGGGCTGGCCAACCACGTGGCGATGAGGTCGATCTGCGTGGTCTTGCCCACGCCGTCGCCGCCCTCGAACACAATCCACAAGCCGCGCATGCGCTCAACCTACCCGGAGCGACCCACACGCGAGCGACGTTGCCGCCACGTGCGGGTGACGTCCTTAGCGCTCGTTCGGGTACACGACGCCGATCTGTGCGCGAACCTCATCGAGAAGGCGCATGACGTCCCTCGTGTCCTGCCACGTCATGATCGGGCTCTCGGTGAGACCGGCCTCAATGCAGCGAGCCACCTCGGCGGCCTGGAACTGGAAGCCGTTCTCCACCCGGCCGTCAAACTCACGAATGGTGACGTCGTCACGGACAACTCGCAGCGTCGTCGGCGTGTAGAACCACCCGTCAATCTCGACACGACCTGTGGTGCCGATGACCTGCGCGGTGTTCGCCGACTTCGAGACCATCGAGGTGTGCAGCGATGCCTGAGCGGTGGGGTAATCGAGGATCATCGCGACCTGGTTGTCGACGCCGCCCTCGGTGAGCTGGCCAACGGAGGTGACCGCCGACGGGTAGCCGAGGACGTCATGTGCAAACGCAAGGGGGTACACGCCGAGATCGAGTAGCGAACCACCAGCGAGGTCGGCGCGATACATGCGCGGCACGTGCGTGAGCGCCTGGCCGTGGTCACTGATGACAGCGGTCACGTCGCCAATCTCACCCGCCTCGATGAGGTTGCGCAGTTCGTAGATGTGCGGGAGATGGCGAGTCCACATCGCCTCCATCACAAACACACCGGCCTTCTCGGCGGCGCTGAGGATGGTTTCTGCCTGCCGACTGTTCTGCGCGAAGGCCTTCTCGACCAGCACGTTCTTGCCGGCCTCGATCGCGAGGATCGCGGGCTCGTGGTGGTTGTTGTGGGTCGTCGCGACGTACACGGCATCGATGTCGTCACGCGCGACAAGGTCCTCGTAGTTGCCGTAGGCGTCGCCAGCGTCGTGCGCAGCAACGAACTCCTGCGCGCGCTCAAGGCTGGACGCCGACGCTGCGGCAACAACGGTGGACTGGGTGAAGTCCTTGACGGCGTCGGCGAACTTGGCGGCAATGCCTCCTGCGCCGAGGATGCCCCACCGGATCGCGGGGGCCTGCATGGGATCGGGTGCACTCATGGCGATCAGACTACTCGTCTCAAGAGTCGAAACGTTACGAACGCGGCGGCCCCTGTGCCCTTCGCGCCCTACTTCTTCTTTGCCGCAGGCTTGCGCGCAGCGGTGCGCCGCGCGGGCTT
>CAZRHL010000057.1:11280-11651 GCA_964600005.1 uncultured Demequinaceae bacterium | reverse complement strand
GGCCGGCAACGTACTCGCGGCGCACCGTGTGGCCTGGAGCCTTAGGTGCGACGAGGATGACGTCGACGTCCTTCGGGGCCTCGATGTAGCCGAAGCGGATGTTGAAGCCGTGCGCGAAGGCGAGCGTCTTGCCGGGGGTGAGGTAGGGCTCGATGTCCTCGGCGTAAATGGAGCGCTGGTGCTGGTCGGGTGCGAGGATCATGATGAGATCGGCCCACTGAGCGGCCTCGGCCACCGTGAGGACGGTGAAGCCGTCGTTCTGCGCCTTCTCGGTCGAGTTCGAGCCGGTGCGCAGCGCCACACGGACCTCAACACCCGAGTCGCGCAGGTTCTGTGCGTGGGCGTGACCCTGTGAGCCGTAGCCAACGATC
>CAZRHL010000057.1:0-11270 GCA_964600005.1 uncultured Demequinaceae bacterium | reverse complement strand
GTCGGCGTCGTCGTCGTAGAACATCTCAGCCATGTGCTGTGTCTCTCCTTGATGTTGCGGTGCCCGGTTAGGCGCCTGCGTCTTTAGTTCTTGTACGTCTGTGCTCAGGCCGTCAGGCGGTCGAGAGCGCGTTCGGTGATGGAACGGGATCCACGGCCGATGGCCACGGTCCCCGATTGCACAATCTCGCGCACATCGTGCGGAGCAAGTGCGGCCAGGATCGCCTGGAGCTTGCCGGGGTTGCCCACGGCTTCGATGATGAGCGAGTCAGGCGACACGTCCACCACATGAGCACGGAACAGCTCAACGATCTGCAGCACATCAACACGCTGGCGCGCATCGCACCGCACCTTGATGAGGAGCATGTCGCGTTGCACGGACTTCTCCGGGTCAAGCTCCACGATCTTGAGCACGTGGACCAGCTTGTTCAGCTGCTTGGTGACCTGCTCGAGCGGCAGTTCGTCCACGTCCACGACAACCGTGATGCGGGAGATCTCCGGGTGTTCCGTCTGACCCACCGCGAGCGAGTGAATGTTGAAGGCCCGGCGTGAGAACAGGCCAGCCACGCGTGCGAGCACGCCAGGCTTGTTCTCAACCAGGACCGAGAGCGTGTGCCTCGTCATGTCTTAGTCCTCCCGGTCCCACTCGGGGGCGACGCCCCGGGCGTACTGAATCTCGTCATTGCTCACACCAGACGCCACCATCGGCCACACCATCGCGTCCTTTGACACGGTGAAGTCAACCACCACTGGCTGGTCGTCAATCTCATTGGCGCGCTTGATCGTGGCGTCCACATCAGCGTCGGACTCACACCGCAACCCCACGCACCCCATCGCCTCCGCGAGCTTCACAAAATCCGGAGTGCGACGCGTGCCATGACCGGTGTGCAAATCAGTGTTGGAGTACCGCTCGTTGTAGAACAGCGTCTGCCACTGGCGCACCATGCCGAGCGAAGAGTTGTTGATGATCGCCACCTTGATGGGAATGTCGTTGATCGCGCACGTCACCAATTCCTGATTGGTCATCTGGAAGCAGCCATCGCCGTCGATCGCCCACACCGTCTTGTCCGGCTCTCCCACCTTGGCGCCCATCGCGGCAGGCACCGAGAATCCCATCGTGCCAAGGCCCCCCGAGTTGATCCACGTGTTGGGGTGCTCGTACGTGATGAACTGGCTTGCCCACATCTGGTGCTGTCCCACACCGGCGGTGAAGATCGTCGAGTCAGAGTCGTTGAGCTCGCCGAGGCGCTGAATCACGTGCTGCGGGCTCGACAGCCCATCCTGGGTGGCGGTGAAGCCGAGCGGGTACGTGTTGCGCCAGTCATCGAGTTGAGCCCACCATGCGGCGAGGTCCGGCTTGCCGTGCTTCGCGTGCTCCTGCTCGAGCGCCGGGACCAGATCCGCGAACACGTCCTTGAGGTCGCCCACGATCGGCACGTCCACAGCCTTGTTCTTGCCGATCTCCGCCGGGTCAATGTCGGCGTGGACGATCACCGCGTTGGGCGCGAAGCTGTCGAGGCGCCCCGTCACGCGGTCATCGAACCGCGCACCCAGCGCAACCACAAGGTCGGCCTTCTGAAGTGCTGCGACCGCAGGCACCGTGCCGTGCATGCCGGGCATGCCGAGGTGCTGCGGGTGAGTGTCAGGCAACGCACCGCGCGCCATCAGCGTCGTCACAACAGCGGCGCCCGACGCGTCGGCAAGTTTGCGCAGGCCCGCCGAGGCGCCCGAGCGAATCACACCGCCACCCACGTAGAGAACGGGCCGACGCGCGGTGGCGAGCAGGCGCGCAGCCTCCTGGACCGTCTTGGCGTGGGGCTTGGCGCCCGAGTTGAAGCCAGGGAGGTCGATGCGGTCCGGCCACGTGTAGGTGGTGTTGGCCTGAAGCGCGGACTTGGCAATGTCGACAAGCACAGGCCCGGGGCGGCCATGGCTTGCAATGTAGAAGGCCTGTGCGATGGCGGCGGGGATGTCGGCCGCGTCCTTCACCAGCATGTTGTGCTTGGTGATGGGCTGCGTGATGCCCACGATGTCCGCCTCTTGGAACGCATCCGTGCCGATGAAGCTCGCGCCCACCTGGCCCGTGATCGCCACCAGCGGGATCGAGTCCATATTGGCGTCGGCAATGGGCGTCACGAGGTTGGTCGCGCCGGGGCCAGACGTGGCGATGCACACGCCGACGCGGCCCGTCGCATGCGCGTAGCCCTGAGCCGCGTGGCCCGCACCCTGCTCATGGCGGGTGAGGATGTGACGGATCTTGGTCGAATCCATCAGCGGGTCGTACGCCGGGAGGATGGCACCACCCGGAATCCCGAAGACATCGGTGGTGCCGGTGGACTCGAGGGCGCGGACGAGCGCCTCCGCTCCCGTCATGTCCTTGCCGTTGTACGGATCGGCTGGGTGTGCGGGCACTGAGGCCCGCGGCTTCGCCGGCGCCTGTGGCTTTGGCTGCACCTGAGTCATGTCACTCCCGGTTATGTCGATACCTCGCGGAGCATCTTCTCGTCGCTCCGCATGAAAAAACCCCTTAGTCCTGGGGACCTCGGGGAAGCGCGCGGAACGAACCGTTTGAGCTGGACTAGAGGTCCGCGCGCCCGGGTACTACGACGAGAAGATTGCGCATGCGATGACTCTACGCCCCCGTGCTCGCGCGTGTCCACCGAAACCGCTGTAATCTCGCATCGTGGATCACAGTCTTGCATTGTGAGATGGCGGTGAGGGTGGCGAGGGAGTTGGGGTACGACCTAGGCTGCGGTCCCGCGACTGCGCCCCCACCGTCCGCAGCTCCTCATCAACCCCCTCCCTACGGAACCCCGTCAACTCCCTCCGCGTCGTCGCGGGAGCACCACTTTGCGGCAACCTCGCAGCCGGTACACGCTCACGCACCAACAACCCACCCCGATTTGTGGTGCTCGCGCGACGGGTCGACCGGGTTGAGCGGTCCCCTGAGTAGTGCTCGCGCGACGCGCGGGGGCGGGCGCAGGGGCGAAGAGGTGGGTGTGAAACCAACGGAGCAGAGTCCAGCCCCAACCCGGGAAATGTTGGAGGCCCCGGGCAAACGCCCGCGGCCTCCAACAACAATGAGCTCAGCTCAGCACGGCACCGCGCGACGCCGAGCCAACGAGCTTCTGGTACTTGCCGAGCACGCCAGTGGTAAACCGCGCCGGGATCGGCTCCCAGCCAACGCGCCGAGCGGCGAGCTCCTCGTCAGAGACGTGCAGCTCAAGAGTCCCATTGGCGACGTCAAGCGTGATGCGGTCACCGTCGCGCACAAACGCAATGGGCCCACCGTCAACCGCCTCAGGCGCGATGTGGCCCACGCACAGGCCCGTGGTGCCACCAGAGAAGCGCCCATCAGTGATGAGCAGCACGTCCTTGCCCAAGCCGGCGCCCTTGATCGCCGCCGTGATGGCGAGCATCTCGCGCATGCCCGGACCACCCTTGGGTCCCTCATAGCGGATCACGACGCAGTCGCCGGCCTGGATGGTGCCGTCTTCAAGCGCATCGAGCGCCGCGCGCTCACGCTCGAACACGCGAGCCGTCGCCTCGAACACGTCGTTGTCGAAGCCGGCCGACTTCACCACGGCACCTTCAGGAGCAAGCGAGCCCTTGAGGATCGTGATGCCACCGGACTTGTGGATCGGGTTGTTGAGCGCACGCACCACGCGACCGTCGATGGTGGCGGGCTTCAGCTCCGCCATGTTCTCAGCGAGCGTCTTGCCGGTCACGGTGAGCACGTCACCATGCATGAGTCCAGCCTCGAGCAACGTGTTCATCACGGCGGGCACGCCGCCCACGCGGTCCACATCGTTCATCACAAACTGGCCGAAGGGCTTGAGATCACCGAGGTGAGGCACCTTGGCTGCCACGCGAGCGAAGTCATCGAGCGTGAGGTCCACCTGCGCCTCATTAGCGATCGCGAGCAAGTGCAGCACGGCGTTGGTCGATCCACCAAAGGCCATGACCACTGCGATCGCGTTCTCGAACGCTTCCTTGGTCATGATGTCGCGGGCCGTGATGCCGTTGCGGAGCATGTTGACCACGGCCTCGCCGGACTTGCGGGCAAAGAAGTCGCGGCGGCGGTCCGCGCTGGGCGGCGATGCTGAACCCGGGATCGACATGCCGAGCGCCTCGCCCACGGATGCCATCGTGTTGGCGGTGTACATGCCGCCGCACGCGCCCTCACCGGGGCAGATCGCCTTCTCGATGGTGAGACGGTCCTCTTCCGACATGAGACCGCGAGCGCACGCGCCCACCGCCTCGAAGGCGTCGATGATCGTCACGTCCTTCTCGGTGCCGTCGGACAGCTTGACGTGGCCGGGCATGATCGAGCCCGCGTACAGGAACACAGCGGCCAGGTCCAACCGCGCCGCTGCCATGAGCATGCCGGGCAGCGACTTGTCGCAACCGGCAAGGAGGATGGAGCCGTCGAGTCGCTCGGCCATCATCACCGTCTCAACGGAGTCAGTGATGAGGTCCCGCGATACGAGCGAGTAGTGCATGCCCTCGTGCCCCATCGAGATGCCGTCGGAGACGGAGATGGTGGCGAACTCGAGAGGGTAGCCGCCGGCGGCGTGGACTCCTTCTTTGGAGGCCTTCGCGAGGCGGTCAAGCGAAAGGTTGCACGGGGTGATCTCGTTCCACGAGCTGGCGATGCCGATCTGGGGCTTGTCCCAGTCGTCATCTCCCATGCCGACGGCGCGGAGCATGCCGCGGGAGGCAGTCGCCTCCAGGCCGTCGGTCACCTGCCGAGAACGGGGCTTGATGTCTGGCGTCTGCGTCATATGGGGAGTCTAGGACTGCCGTGGACGACGCTGGGGCAAGTCCTCGAAAAACGCGCTTGACGTTGACGCCGCGTCAACTTCTAGGCTCTCCTCATGACGTCACACTCCCCCGCCGACGCCGACGCTGACTGGGATATCGCCCAGGTGGCACGGATGAGCGGCGTCACCAGCCGCACGTTGCGTCACTACGACCACACCGGGCTGCTCACCCCCGCATGGACAGGAGCAGACGGCCGACGCCACTACGGCCGCTCCGAACTGCTCCGCCTCCAGCACATCTTGGTGTTGCGGGAGCTGGGGACAAGCCTTGATCGCATCGGCCAGATCGTGGATGCCGATGACCCCGCCACGGTCATCGCGCTCCTGCGAGATCACCTGAGCGGTCTCACCGCCGAACGCGATCGATACGCACGCCTCGCCGCGACGGTCGCTCGCACCATCGATTCTCTCGAAAGGGGAAAACGCATGACGACGCAACAGCTCTTCGACGGCTTTGATCACGAGCAATACGAGCCCGAGGCGCGCGAGCGCTGGGGGGACGACGCCGTCGATCGCGCCAATGCAAGCTGGCAGCGCCTGGGCGAGGAGGGCAAGCGTCGGCACATGCGCACCGACCAGGAGATCGTCGAGGCCCTGGGCGCCGCCGTCCGTGTCGGGTTCGGCCCCGACAGCCCGGAGGTGCAGGACATTGTCGAGCGCCACCACGCCTGGCTCAGTGAGATCTGGACCCCGGATGCCGAGGCGTACCGCTCTCTCACCCAGATGTACGTGGACGACGAACGCTTCCGCGCGCACTACGACGAGATCGCTCCAGGAGCCGCAGAGCTGCTGCGCGATGCGGCCGCGTTGTGGGCGGATGAGCATCTATAAGATGCGAGATCTCGCCGTGTAAGGGACGATGGTCCTAACCCGCGTTTGTCGCGAGGTGACGTATCCGAAGAATCGAATAGCTCTAGCCGTCGGGAATGCAAAGCAATCCCCTTTTTGTTCTGGCGGTGTTATCTCATTGCAACAAGCACAGAGATGGAGGAGGGTCCGTGCGTATCGGATTGATTATGGGAGCGTTGGGCGACCCAGGGCTGAACACCCGGCTTTTTGACGCATCACGTCGGTACATCGGAGACGGTGTCACCTTGGAACACGCCCGCATCGCGGACCTGCCCGCTTTTGTCCCCTCCGGTGACGTGCCTGCGGAGGCAATCGCTTTCCGGGATCACCTCAGCGAGCTTGACGGCGTGATCATCTACGTCACGCAATACCTCTCCGGAGTGACAGGCGCGATCAAGAACGCTCTTGAGTGGACCTCGATGCCTCACAGCGTGTTGGCGGGCAAGCCCGTCGCGATCGCGGGAGTCACTCGTCACCCAAGCTCGACGTTCGCCGCGCTTCAGCAGGTTCGTTCGGCGCTCACGCCTCTTGACGCCGTCGTTATGCGCCAGCCCGAATACACACTTGAGGTTGCCCCCGAGTTCTTTGGGGACAACGACGAGATTGTCGATGTCCAGTTGGCTGACGAGTTGGCGTCGTTCCTTCACGCGGCCCGCGGCTATGTTGCCCACCAGTTGCGCGTGTCCGAGCTCGGCACGGTACCGCTGTCTCCGGCGCTGGGCATCCCGGCGCCTGCAGCGGCTGCGATGCAGCGCGCTGGCGTCACCGGGAGTTTTGCGGGGTCGATCGCGAACCCCCTTCGTTTCCGCGCGAACTAGACCCGAGCAAGCGTGTTCCACGTGGCTGGGCGCTGACGCGCCCGGCCACGTGTCATGTGTGGGCGCGCTAGGCGCGCGAGGCCGCGCCGGTCATCACCAGGTTCACCGCCTCGCGGCCCTCACGAATCGCATCGATCTGCTCGCGCACAAGCGAGGTGAAGCGCCAGTTCGTCAGGTCCTCTCCCCCGGCGATGTGCGGAACGATGAGACACTGCGGCGCGGTCCACAGCGGATGCCCGTCCGGCAACGGCTCGGGATCAGTCACGTCAAGCACCGCATGAAGCCGGCGTGACCGCAGTTCCGCAAGCAAGGCATCGGTGTCGACCACTTTGCCTCGGCCCACATTGACCAGCATCGCCCCATCAGGCATTGCGGCAAGCGCGGCTTCATCGAACAGCTTGTCAGTGCTTTCGTCATGAGGAGTGACGACAATCGCAATGTCAAAGAGGGGGAGCACCTCAAGCAGGTCATCCACCGCGTGGACCACCGTGCCGTCCTGCTCCGTCCGTGCAGTGCGCGCCACACCCTCCACATGGACCTCGCATGCGCGCAGACGCTCCGCGATCGCCGCACCGATCGAGCCGTAGCCGACAATGAGTGCGCGGCTGTCCGCAAGCCCCCGCGCAAACCACACGGGCTCCCACACACCGCGTCGCTGCGCATCGAAGAACTGAGGAAGATGGCGCCGCTGGGCGATGATGAGACCCAGGGTCATCTCCGCGACTCGAGAGTCGTGAACTCCCCTTGCATTGGCGAGCACGACGCCCTCGGGCACAAACGGTGCGGCGTGCTCATAGCCCGCCGACGGGATCTGAATCACCTTGAGGTTGCTGCACTCGCCCAAGCGACCGTAGACCTTGCGACCGCCCGTGTAGTGGGCAAGGCACGCGATGGTGATGCGATCGCGCTCGGCCTCGGGAGCGTCGGCCTCTGCAGGGTTCCACACGACAACGCGAGCGTCCTCACCCACGTCTCCAAGCGCCTGTGCAACGTCGTCAGAGGGAACCGAAACGGTGATCATGACGACAGTGTGTCACGGCGCGAGGATGGCTCCGCCGCGGCTTGAAAGAGACGAGCGACAGGGGGCCAGCACCGCGTCGCCGCCTTGTGACGGATGCTGGCCCCGCTGTCGCTACGCGCTGATAGTCGCCGTCGTCAGACGCGGCGAGTGGATGGAGACCTCGTGAACGTCGCCCACCAGCGTGGTGGTCGCTTCGACCTCCTTGGTGGCGGAGTCGCCACACCACAGCCCGAGTTCGCCCGGCTCCACAATGCGCTTGAGATCGCGGCCGGTGAAGGCAACGCGAGACGTCGGCACTGAGAACGTGACCGTGGCAGATTCGCCCGGCTCAAGCTCGACTCGTGCGTACCCGACCAACTGGGCGAGCGGTCGCGTGACCGAGGCCCACGGGTCGCGTGCGTACAGCTGCACCACGTGACCGCCTGCGCGCTCGCCTGTGTTGGTCACTGTCACGGAAGCCGTGATGGCGTCGTCCGTCGCAACCTCTGACGGGACCTTGAGGGCGCCGTACTCGAAGGTCGTGTAGGACAGTCCGTGACCGAAGACGGCCGCCGGGCTGTTGAGCAGGTTCGACACCTCTCCGTCGCCGCCAAGCTGCGGATGAAGGTAGGTGTACGGCTGCGCGCCAGCAGAGCGCGGCAACGTGACCGGGAGACGTCCGGACGGGTTCACTCGGCCAGACAGCACCCCCGCCATCGCGGAGCCGCCCTCTTCGCCGGGGAAGAACGCCTGGACCACTGCGGCGCACCGCTCGACGGCCCACTTGACAGCGTAGGGACGTCCGGTGACGAGCACGAGCACCACAGGCGTGCCGGTATCGAGAATCGCCTCGACAAGTTCGCGCTGGACACCCGGCAGCTCAAGATCGTCCGTGTCGCAGCCTTCGCCCACCGTGCCGCGGCCAAAGAGGCCCGCAAGGTCACCGACCACCACAACAGCGGTGTCGGCGGCCGACGCTGCGGCAACGGCCTCGTCGAAGCCCGACCTGTCGTCGTCGTTGATGTTGCAGCCGCGCGCGACGGCGATGTCGTCGCCGAACTCCGCACGGAAGCCCTCGATGAACGTGGGAGCGTCGAAGCCGAGCTCAACACCTGGGCGCTGCGACAGCACGTGGTTGGCGAACGAGTAGCAACCAAAGAGTGCCTGGTAGCTATCGGCGTTCGGGCCGATGACGGCGTACTTCTTGCCGGTGGCCGGCAAGGGCAGCGTGCCATCGTTCGAGACGAGCACGATCGACTGCTCGGCGATAAGGCGCGCCACCTCGCGGTGCTCGGGGCTGTCGAGGTCAACGCCGCTCGGCGGCTCACCCGTGAAGTCGGCGTCGAGAAGACCGAGCTCCTCCTTCTGCATGAGCGCACGGATCAAGGCGCGGTCAACGAGCGCCTCGTCTACGCGACCATCCTCGACCGCCGCCTTGAGCGGGACGAGGTATGCGTCGCCCGTCGGCAGCTCGATGTCCACGCCCGCCTGCAGCGCCTGGCGGGCAGCGTCGGCGTGATCCGGCGCGATGTCGTGAAGGATGTTGAGGAAGGCGACGCCGAAGTAGTCAGCGACAACCGTGCCGTCAAAGCCCCACTGATCGCGCAGGACGCCCGTCAGAAGTTCCTCGCTCGACGCAACCGGCACGCCGTCGATCTCGGCATACGAGTGCATCACCGACCGTGCGTTTGCGTCGAGGATTGCCATTTCGAACGGCAGCATCAGCACATCGGCCAGCTCCCGCGGGCCGATCGACACGGGCGCGAAGTTGCGCCCTGCCTTCGAGGACGAATAGCCCACGAAGTGCTTGAGGGTGGCGTGCACGCCGGCTGACTGAACGCCCTTCACATATGCGACGCCCACCTCGCCAACGAGGTACGGGTCCTCAGCAATGCACTCTTCAACACGGCCCCACCGGGCATCACGCACCACATCAAGCACGGGTGCGAGGCCTTGGTGGATCCCCAGTTCCTTCATCGAGCGGCCGATGAGTTCACCCATCCGCTCAATCAAGGCCGTGTTGCCGGTTGCTCCCCACGCAAGCGGCGTGGGGAACGTCGCGGCCTTCCACGCCGACAGGCCGGTGAGGATCTCCTCGTGGACCAAGGCGGGAATGCCGAGCCGGGTGTTCTCCATGAGCTGGCGCTGACGCATCCACAGATACTTCGCGCGCTCGTTCGGGTCGTGCGGGTTGGTCCCGTACACCCGAGTGAGGTGACCGAGACCGTGCGCAATAGCGTCGTCCAAACGACCCGTGGAGCTGAGTTCGCCCTGGAGGGGGGCGACGGAGTCGCCCTCCTCCCCTTCCCAGAAGCCGACGATCTGGGCGAGCTTCTCGTCCAGCGTCATCTGGGCAACGAGGGCCAGCACCCGCTCGCTGGGGGCGGCGGGAGTTGAGGCAGTCATTGGTTATCCCTTCACGGCTCCGGTAAGACCGGACACGATTCGCTTCTCCATCAGCGTGAAGAACGCGATGGCCGGCAGCATTGCCAACGAGAGGAACGCAAGGATCAGTGCGGTGTCCTGCGAGCGGTCCGTCTGGAATCTCGCCACACCAAGCGGCAAGGTGGTCCAGTCCGAGCCCTGCACCAAGAGCAATGGCAGCAGGTACGCGTTCCACGAACCGACGAAGGCGAGCACACCAACGGTCACGAGTGCCGGGGTGGTGAGCCGCAGGAGGATCCGGAAGAAGAACTGAATGCGGCCTGCGCCGTCGATTGCAGCAGCCTCTTCAAGCTCCCGAGGAATCGCCTTGACGAACGGACGGAGGATGACAACGGTCACCGGCAGCTGGAAGGCGATCTGTGGCAACACGAGACCCCATGGAGTGCCTGGCAGATGCAGCTTCAGCAACACCAGGTACAGAGGGAGCGCCGCCACCGTGATCGGGAACAGCAGACCCGCGGTGAAGTACGTGTACATACCTTCTCGGCCACGGAACTCGTAGCGAGCGAGGGGGTATGCCGCCATGACGCCGAGCAGCACCACACCAATCGTGGTGAACAAGGCGATCACGGTGGACGCGAACATCATCTTCCAGAAGGCGCCGTCGCCGATGATCTGCGAGTAGTTGGTCCACACGAAGGGCTTTGGCAGGCCCACTGGTGTTGCCGCCAATTGACCACTCGTGCGGAAGCCCGAGTAGATCACGTACAAGACGGGCACGATGCAGAACGCTGCGGCGAGGATGGCCGCGATGTACGCGCCCACGCCGATCTTGTTGGCCGAGCCCTTCTTACGCTTCACGCCGTTGTTGACGGAGGTCACCTCGGCACTCATGCCACACCGCCTTCCCCTTCGTTGTCGCGACGCATGACGAACCGCATGAACAACAAGGCAGCGGTAAGCGAGATCACGAATAGGACGATTGCAGCTGCAGTCGCATAGCCGTATTGCCGCATGCGGACTGCTCGGTCGATGACGAACATCGCCATGGTGTACGCGCTGTCGAATGGTGCACCGTTGTTGGTGAGCAGTCGCGCCATATCGAATAGCTGTATCGAACCGATGATGGACAAGAACATCCACACGCGGATCGTGGGCCCAAGGAGCGGGATGGTGATGCGGCGCTGAACTTGCCACCACGACGCACCATCAATTGCTGCTGCCTCGAGGACCTCGTCTGGGACACCCTGCAGTCCCGCGAGGAACAGGATGATCGCGAGACCCACGTACTTCCACGTGAGCACGAACATCATGGTCCACATGACGAGCTTCTGGTCGGACAGCCAGCCGATTGCGTCGGCGGGCTTGTCAAACACGCCCAACTGAAGCAGTGCGG
>CAZRHL010000056.1:0-11753 GCA_964600005.1 uncultured Demequinaceae bacterium | reverse complement strand
GTGACCCACAGCACCCCACGCCCTCGGCCACCGAGGAGCACGCGACCACGGGCGCCTCGACTGACCTTCGCGTCATGCTTGACGCCCAACGCGAGCGCTGTCCGGTTGCGCATCACGACGACGGCACCGTCACGCTCTTGGGCCATGCCGAGGTGCGCGCGGCTGCGCTCGACGACGCCACGTTCTCCTCGGCGGTGACAAACAGGCGCGCGATCCCCAATAGCCTTGACGGTGAGGAACACGGCGCCTATCGCGCCCTCATCGATGCCTATCTCACGCAGGACGAGGTCGACGCGCAGGAGCCTCAGGCTCAGCGTCACGCTTCGGCGATCATCGCATCGCTTCCGCGCGGCACCATGGTGCGCACCATCACTGACATCGGCACGCCTTTCGCGGTCCGCGTGCAGCGCACCTGGCTCGGCTGGCCCGAGTCGATCGACCAGCCGCTCGTCGACTGGATGGCCCGCAATCGCGACGCCAGCCGCAGCGGCGACCGTGCCCAGCTCGCGCGAGTGGCGGAAGAGTTTGACGAGCTCATCATGGGGCTCCTCGATGAGCGCCGGCACGCGGAAACGGCCGACGCTGCCGCCACCGATGACGCCACCGCCACTGATGAAGCCACCGCCACCGCCGACGTCACCTCTCGCCTCATGAGGGAGAAGGTGGGCGGACAACCCCTCACTGACGCCGAGGTGGTGTCGATCCTGCGCAACTGGACGGCGGGAGACCTGGGCTCGCTCGCCGCCTCCATCGGCGTGATCGTTCACCACCTCGCGACCGACGTGGCGCTTCAGTCCTACCTGCGCACCTTGGTGGACAACGCCGATGCCGCCTCCTTCGAAGACGCGATGGAAGAGATCCTCCGCATTGACGATCCCTTCATCTCAAACCGGCGCGTCACCACGCGGCCGGTCACTCTTGGCGAGCGCGACGTCCCTGCCGGCACCCGCGTCGTCCTCAACTGGGTCGCCGCCAACCGCGATCCCGCAGCGTTCCCCGACCCCGACGCCTTCAATCCCGCCGCCCATAAGGACAGCAACCTCGTCTTCGGCATCGGCGCGCACGTGTGCCCCGGGCGGGCCCTCACGCTCATGGAGCTGCGGGTCGTGGTGTGGGAACTGCTTGCCCACACGTCGGCGATCACGATGGCGCCAACCGAGGCGCCGGTGCGTGAGAAACCGCCCGTGAGTGGCTGGGCACAGGTGCCCATCGTGCTTCATCGCTGAGATATCAGGGGGCTTTCGCTGGTTTCTGGCGCGCTTTTGCGGCCTGTGGCCTACGCCACACCGCCGCCGACAAGCGCTGAGAAAGGCCTCGCGAGACTGTCGAAATACCGTCGAAACACGCCTCTCGGCGTGTGCATATTCTCACACCAAGGTACAACGTGACGATTGTCACTCGATTTCATCACACCTGGTAAACAACCCCGCAAGGTACAATTCGGACACCTGAGAACCGCGTTCCCGCACCCCTGAGTTCGGTTTGTCACATCCCTGACTCCGGGCGCGTCGATGACCGAACGTGGAGTTATGGGAACCACTGCTTTACGAGTAGCCGCCACGGCGGTCACGTTTGCGCTGGGTGGAATCGCCCTTGGCGCGCCTCACGCTGGCGCGCGCGAGGCGATCGCACCGATCGTGCAGCAGGTTCCCCAGTGGCAATCGATGATGGACAACGCCCGCGAGTCCGCCGAGCTTGCCAACCAGATCAGCCTTGAGCGGATGCGTTCCGCCGAGGCGCTCCGCCTCAGCACCGTGGATCTCGCGCTCAAGGCGCAAGCCGCGAACAAGGCGTGGGAAGCGTCGGCCGGGAAGGCCTCTGACGCCGCGCGCCAGGCGCTGGTCGTCGAGCGCAACCGCGCAACGAGCGCCGTCCGAATCGGCTCCGAGCTTGAGGACATCCAGGCCGTCGAGGCCTCCTTGGCCGCTGCGTCGGCCACGGTCGCTGAAGAGGTGAAGGCCTGGGAAGAGGCGGAGGCGGCTCGCAAGGCGGAGGAAGCACGCCAGGCAGCTGCCGCGGCCGCTCGTGGCAAGGGCGGCAAAGGCGGCGGGGGCGGCGTCGCAAGCGGCGACCCCAAGGCGTACCTCGATGGCATCGCGTCGGCCTGGGGTGCAACGATCTCGTGGGGATCGACCGCGTGCGGCACTGGCTCCTCCACCACTGTGGGCGGCTGCTACGCGGGCGGCAGCACGGTGATGATCTCCAACTCCGCGTACCGCAACTGGGATGTCGCGAAGGGCCGCGGCCGCAACGTGCTGCTCCACGAGATCGCCCACATGGTGATCCTCAACAAGTGCGGCACCGTCTACGTGAGCGACCGGTTCGAGAATGTGACCGACGCATACGCGATCCTCATCGGCGCGGGCTCCGGCACGGGCTATGGCTACAACGACGCCGACATGTCGCTTGCCAAGTCGATCAAGGACGGCGTCTGCTGGGCATAATGCCCGCACGTGGTTGCCCCCAACCCGGATCACTAGTTATAGTTCATCTATAACAGTTGATTCGGAGGGTCTGATGAACACGCACGACGCCGTTGTCCGCCGCTTCCTGGTGGTCGCCGTCGCGATTCCCGTCGTTGTTGTCGCCGTGTCAGTGGCGCTGCAGCTGACGTGGTGGGGCGAACTGCCGGACCAGGTTGCGACGCACTGGAACGCAGCAGGCGAGCCGGATGCGTTCGGTTCGGCATCGACGATGCTCATCTCGACCGTCGTCCTCGGACTCCTCATGCCAGCCGCCACTGTCGCTGTCACGCTGCCCTCCCTTCGCCGTGGGGTGCGGGGCATCATCTTCCGGTTCCTCGGTGCGTTCTCTGCATGGATGGCGGTCTTCGGCGCAGTCCTCGGCCTCCTCCTCACCGAGCAGCAGCGGGGCATCGCCGACGGCGCACATGCACCGAACCCCGGCGTCGCGATCCTCGCCGCCCTTGGCGCAGGCCTCATCGTCGGCCTGTGCGCGTGGCTCTACCAGCCCCACCAGGAGGGCGCCGCACCGCACACCTTCACTGCGACCGACACGGTGCTGAGCGGTGAGCAGCGTGGCGCATGGGTGAGCACGGCGGCCATGAGCAAGAACTTCAAGCTGGTGCTCCTTGCCAATGCGCTCGCGCTCGCGGCCGTGGCCGTCCTCGTGTGGGTGACGAGCGGTATGGCAACAGGCCTCATCATCGTGGGCGCCATGGTGCTGCTCATTGTGGTGACGAGCGCAATGGTCGCCTTCACCGTTCGCATCGACGCGCGTGGTGTGTCCGTTGTCTCCGCCGTGGGCTTCCCCCGGCTGCACGTCCCGCTGAGTGAGATCGAGTCGGTGGGCACCACCACCGTCAACAGCTTGGCCGATTTCGGTGGCTTCGGCATCCGCATGGTGCCTGGCGGCACGGGTGTGGTGCTTCGCAACGGTGAGGCGCTGCAGGTGGTGCGCACCACCGGCCGTCGCTTCGTGGTGACGATGGACAACGCGGAGACTGCCGCGGCGCTCCTCAACACCTACGTCCAGCGGGCCGCCCACGCCTGAGAGGTGAACCATGCTCATCACCATTGATCCCACATCCGAGGCCTCTCTCTTCGACCAGATCGCTGCGTCGGTTCGCATGAACATGGCGACGGGTCTCGCGCGGCCAGGCGCGCGCCTGCCGTCAGCGCGGGACGTCGCGGCGTCGCTTGACGTGAACCTCCACACCGTCTTGCGTGCCTACCAGATCCTCCGTGACGAGGGTCTGGTGGACATGCGTCGGGGTCGAGGCGCCGTGGTGACCGATGCCGCCGCTCACCTTCACGAGCTGCACAGTGAGTTGAAGGCGCTCGTCGCGAAGGCCCAGGTGATGGGGCTTGGGCCCGACGCTCTTGCCTCGCTCGTGCGGGACGTCGCCGCCGAGGACTAGCGCCGGCCGCCGATGGTGGCACGATGAGAGAACGGCACTCACAAGCGGGCGCGGTGCGTCCAGAGGGAGCAGGCATGAGCAAGCGGACCGCAGTCGTGACAGGCGCATCGAGCGGCATCGGAGCGGCCACCGCTCGGCTTCTTGCTGAACAGGGGTGGCATGTGGTGATCGGCGCTCGGCGCCTCGATCGCCTCGAGGCGCTCGCTGACGAGATCGGCGGCACCGCCTACGCGCTCGACGTCTCGAACCCGGAGTCCGTTGACGACTTCTGCTCGCACGTCACTGACTGCAATCTGCTCGTCAACAACGCGGGCGGCGCACTCGGGATGCGCACCATCGCCGAGGCCGAAGACGCCGAGTGGCTGCGCATGTACGAGATCAACGTGATGGGCACTGTGCGCATGACGCGCGCGCTCCTGCCCGCGCTCATCGCCTCGGGCGACGGCCACATCGTCACCATCGGCTCTGTCGCGGGCCGCGAGGCCTATGCCCGCGGCGCGGGTTACAACGCTGCCAAGTTCGGCCAGGCCGCGCTCATGCGGGCGTTGCGCTTCGAGCTGCTTGGCCAGCCGGTGCGGGTGAGCGAGATTGATCCGGGTATGGCCGAGACCGAGTTCTCGATCGTCCGCTTGGGCGGTGATGTGGACAAGGCCCACGCGGTGTATGAGGGCATGACGCCCCTGACGGCAGAGGACATCGCCGACGCTGTGGCCTGGGTCGCCTCTCGCCCTTCGCACGTCAACATCGACCAGATCGTCATGATGCCGCGCGACCAAGCGGCGGCGCAGGTCGTGCACCGCAACCGGTGACGCCCATTTTCGGGGTCCAACGGCCTGGACTGGCTTTGTGAGTTGCTGATATTGTGAATCCATCAACTCGTGAAATCGGAGCGTTCCCACCCCATGGACGATCTTCCCCTGTACGAAGTCAAAGCGGATCTGTTCCGCGGACTCGCTCATCCTCTTCGAGTGCGCATCCTCGAACTCGTATGCGCCGCTGACGAGGTTCCTGTCGCGGACCTGCTCACCGAGCTCAAGCTCAAGCCCCCGCACCTGTCCCAGCACCTCGCCGTGCTGCGCCGCTACGGCCTCGTCACGTCGACCCGCCGAGGCAGCCAGGTGTTCTGCTCGGCGGCTGATCCAAGCGTCGCGAGCCTCCTCACCTCTGCGAGAGCCGTTCTCGCCCACACGGCCGCAGTGCGATCACGCCTCGCGGAAGCACTTGATGCGAACGTGGCCATCGCTGCCACGGCCGCTTCGTGACCGCCACCACCCACCTGCGCTCGCTTCTTCCTAGTCGCGCCGACTATGCGCAGGTGCCGCGAACGTGGCGCTCGGACCTCATCGCGGGTCTCACCGTGGGAATCGTCGCGCTTCCGCTCGCACTCGCCTTTGGAGTGACGTCGGGTGCGGGTGCCGAGGCTGGCATCGTCACCGCAATCGTTGCGGGCATCGTCGCGGCCGTCTTTGGCGGATCGCATGTCCAGGTGTCCGGCCCCACCGGCGCAATGGTCGTTGTCCTCGCCCCGATCGTCGCCACGCACGGTGTCGCTGCCGTGGGCCTTGTGTCGATCGCTGCAGGTGTCGTCGTTCTGGCCGCCGGGGTGCTGCGCCTCGGCCGAGCGGTGGGCGCGATTCCATGGCCCGTCATTGAGGGCTTCACCGCAGGAATCGCGATCATCATCTTCCTCCAGCAAGGGCCCGGCGCCTTGGGGGTCACCTCCACCCGTCACGGCCACAGCGCCCTCACGGAGGCGGGCAACGCACTCGCCGAGGCAAGTGGCGCGACCACGTGGTGGTCTCTTGGCATCGTCGCCGGGGTCGCCCTTGTCACGCTCGTCCTCTTGCGCTGGACGCCGCGCGCGCCAGGTTCGATCGTCGCCGTTCTCGCGGCAACCGCGGTCACCGTTGCGGCCGACGCACCGGTCGCCACCATCGGCGCCCTCCCGCATGGCCTGCCAGCGCCATCGATGCCACAGATGTCGCTCAGCTCCTTTGCGTCGCTCATTGGCCCCATCCTCACTGTCGCGGCCCTTGCCGCCATCGAGTCGCTGCTCTCCGCCCGTGTTGCCGCCTCACAGTCGACCACCGGCCCATACGACGCTGACCGCGAGCTCGTCGGTCAAGGCCTTGCTTCCGTGGCGGCCGGCTTCTTTGGCGGCATGCCTGCCACCGGCGCGATCGCTCGTACGGCGGTCGCGATCCGTTCCGGCGCGCGGACGCGCCTTGCCTCCGTCACCCACGCGGTGGCGTTGCTTGCTGTCATCGCGGTGGGAGCGTCGGCCGTGTCCCGCATCCCGCTGGCGGCACTCGCTGGCGTCCTCATGGTGACGGCGGTGCGCATGGTCTCGCCGCGTGCCGTCCGCTCCGTGGTGCGCAGCTCACGCGGCACCGCGCTCATCTTCATCGTGACCGCCTTTGTCACCGTGTCCGTCGACCTCATCTATGCGGTGGGAATCGGCCTTGTCATCGCGGGCCTCTTCGCCCTGCGCTCACTCGCGGCCACTGCTGGCGTCCACCGGGAGGAACTGCCGGGACCACCCGTCGCCGGCGATGAGCGGATCGCACTCTTTCGCATCGATGGCGCACTCTTCTTTGGCGCCGCAGAGCGTATTCACGACCGCGTCACGTCAATCAACGGCGTCCACGTTGTCATCGTGCGCCTGTCGCAGGTGCAGCTGCTCGATTCGACCGGAGCCTCCGTGCTCGCGGACATCGTTGAGGGGCTCGAAGCGCGTGGCGTGCGGGTGCTTGTCAAGGGAGTGCAGGAGCGCCACGCACTGCTCCTGCACCGCGTCGGCGTCCTCCGCACCTTGGAGGAAAGCGGTCACCTCTTCGAGTCGCTGTACGACGCTGTCAACCGTGCCCGCGAATACGTCGCCACGGAGGGGGAGCAGGCGTCACCAGCCGATGCTCCCGTCAGGAAGGGCGGGGGTCGCAAGCCGTCTCGCATGGCTCAGGACGTCGCCCGAATGCGCCATCAGTTCCGTTCGCGCAGAACGAGCGTGCAGCACTTGGAGCCACCGCCGCCAAGCAGCAGTTCGGTGACGTCCACGCCGATCGGCTCGTAGCCGGCCTCGCGCAACTGACCCTGGAAGCGCGTCGCGGCAGCGGCTGTCACGACGTGGCGACCATCGGACACCGCATTGAGCCCAAAGACGTGAGCGTCGGCCTCTGCCACCTCGATCGCATCTGGGTAGCGCGAGCGCAGCACCTCGAGGCTGGGTGCATCGAAGGCAGGCGGGAAGTACGCGATGTGTTCGTTGCCGGGGCGGTCGTCGAGCACGGCAAGTGCGGTGTCGAGGTGGTAGAACTCCGGCATCACGAGCCGCAACGGGACCACCTCACGGTCAAAGACCTCGGCAAGCTCGGCGTGGCTGTCGCGGCTCGTGCGGAAGCCGTGTCCGGCGAGAATTGAGTTGCCCACGGGCAGCAGGTCGCCCTCGCCCTCGTTGACGAACTGTGCTTCGTGAACGTCGAACCCGTGGTCGGCGAACCACGCGGCGTAGGCCGGGCCTTCGGGCTGGCGTTCGGGGTAGAAGAACGATGCGGTGTACGCGATCGAGTCGATGACAAGGCCGCCGTTGGCCGCGTAGACCATGTCCGGCAGGCCGTCAATGGGCTCGATCTCGTGGACGGTGAAGCCGAGGTCGACGAACACCGCCCGCAGGTTGCGCCACTGCTGCAAAGCGAGAGACGTGTCGGTCGGCAGATCGGGGTTCATCCACGGGTTGATGCGATACGAGACGGTGTAGTGCGCGGGTGCGCACATGAGCACCGTAGGCGCAGCGGCCGGGCGTTCCGGGTGTGCGGGCGTCACCATGTTGTCAACCACACGTGTGCCCGGCGGTACCACTCGGGAATCGTTTCCGCTGTCCATACGGGATAGAAGAAGGCGCTGAGCGCCAGCACGGCCACGATGAACCACCCCACTGCAAATGCGCGCAAGCGTGCAAACTGCCCGCCCAGACCGTCTGGTTGGGCGAGATGCTTCAGTGCCCACGTGAGGGTGAGCACCACGAAAGGAACCATCGCCACCGAGTAGAACGTGAAGATGGTGCGGTGAGCGTACGGCTCCCACGGGAGCCAGCCGGCAAGCGTGCCGGCTGCTAGCACCATGCCGAGGCTGTCGCGCTTGACGATGAGCCGCCAGATTGCGTAGCAGAGCGCGATGACGCCTCCCCACCAGATGAGCGGGTTGCCCACCGACGTGATGACGTCAACGCAGCTGGATCCCATGCATGAGCCGGTCTCTTTGCGCTCAAAGTAGAAGGACGTGGGCCGGAACTGAATGATCCATCCGGCCGGGTGTGACTGCCACGGGTGCGGGCTGCTGAGCCCCTCATGGAAGTCCATCATCTGCTTGTGATAGTGAGCGAGTGAGCGCAACGATTCGGGAAGCCACGTCACGCCCTCGCCGGGATTGTCCTTGGCCCAGTTGCGGCCATAGGAGCCATCGGTCATGAACCAGTTGGCCCATTGCGCGATGTACACGGCAGGCATGATGACAAGCGTCGCCACCGCACCCGGAACGGCATTGCGCCAGGCTGTCGCCCGCAGCCAACCGGGGTAACCTGCTGCGCGCCTGTCGACGGCGTCGAGCACGACAAAGAGGACAAGGAAAGCGGCGGCGAAGATCGCGCCCGACCACTTGACGCCTGCCGCAAGGCCAAAGGAGACGATGGCAGCGAGCCGCCACCACCGAATGCCAACGCGTGGACCGGAGCGGCTGTCCGCGCTGGGCGGATGAGCGTCGTAGATGCGCTGGGCTCGCCAACGATCAAGCCATAAGAGCGCGAAGCCCGCGACCACAAAGAAGGTGAGGAAGATGTCGAGGATCGCGGTGCGGGACAGGACGATGTGCGAGCCGTCGACTGCCAGCAGCAGCCCCGCGACTCCGCCCCACAACGTCGAGCGCAAAATGCGGCGCATGAGGAGGGCGACGATGAGCACGGTGGCGGTCCCGAGGAACGCTCCGGCGAAGCGGTAGCCGAACGGCGTGGTGCCCGCCACGCGCATGCCCGCGGCGATGAGGAGCTTGCCCACCATCGGGTGGACCACGTAATCGCCTTCAGTCTGCAAGCCTGAGAAGTCGCCTTGGGCGAACATCCCGTTGTCCTTGTCCCACTTGCCCTCGTAGCCGAGCTCGAGCAGCGAGTAGGCGCCGCGGGCGTAGTAGACCTCGTCGAACACGAGCGCGCGGGGGTGGCCCAGGTTGGCAAAACGCAACCAGCCCGCAAGCAACGTCACGGCCGACGCCATGACACCTGCGCGCCAGCGCCACAAGAAGCCCATGAGACGCGCCGACATCACGGGCACGAGCCTACGTCCTCGAAACCCAATCGCCTGGATGGGTCAGCCGTGCGCCGTGGCAGTTGTGCCACGCTGATGCCATGACTGGTCGCCTCGTGCTCGCCGCGACGCCTATTGGCAATGTGGACGACGCTTCATTGCGGGTGCGTGCTGCGCTCGAAAACGCGGACGTGGTGGCGGCGGAGGACACCCGGCGTGTGCGCGACCTCGCGCGACGCATGGGAATTGAGATCGGTGGCACCGTGCTCGCATTGCACGAGCACAACGAGCGGGTGCGTGCAGTCGAGCTCATCGAAAAGGTGCGCTCGGGGCAGACGGTGGTGGTGGTGAGCGACGCAGGCATGCCGACTGTCTCGGATCCCGGCTACGCCCTTGTGCGCGCCGCGATCGACGCCGACATTCCATTGACGACGCTGCCAGGGCCGAGCGCTGTGCTCACCGCTCTCGCACTGTCAGGTCTGCCGACCGACCGGTTTGTCTTCGAAGGCTTCTTGCCGCGCAAGGGCGGAGAACGGTCACGTGCTGTGCGCGAACTCGCGAGCGAGTCGCGCACGCTCGTGTTCTTCGAGTCACCCCGCCGGCTTGCGGCATTCCTCGCGGACCTCGCCGAAGGCTTCGGTGCTGACAGGGCGGGTGCGATCTGCCGCGAACTGACAAAGACCCATGAAGAAGTGGTGCGAGGCAACCTGGGTGAACTCGCTGAGTGGGCGGCAAGCCGTGAGGTGCTCGGCGAGATCGTCGTCGTGGTGGCGGGGCGCCCTCGCCTCGCAGCCTCGATGGACGCGATGGTGACCGAGGTGCTCGAGCGAGTGGCATCGGGTGAACGCCTCAAGGAAGCGGCCCGCGCCGTTGCCGAGGCCGGTGGCGCGAGCAGTCGCGAGGTGTATGCTGCGGCGCTCGCCGCACGCACGCCGTCGTGACGAGCCTGCCCCGGCGTCGGCCGCATGCCGCGCTGACGCACGCACGCAGAAGGCCCGGCCGGGTTTCCCCGAGCCGGGCCTTCTGTCGTATCGCTTAGGAGCGAGCGGCGATCGCCGCGTTCACCTCAGGGTCACCGAGCTTGCCGAGCCAGTCGAGCAAGTCCGGGTACGCCGAGGGGTTGGCCGCCACCGTTGCCCGAAGTTCGGGAATGGTGGTGGCAATCTCGTAGAGCGCAGCGGCGCTCGTGTTCGGGTCTGCGGCCTCAGCAGCACGCGGGTGTGCCGGTGCGGCAGGGGCTGCAGGCGCAGGCGGCGCTGCAGGAGCGGGCGGCGGCGGGGGAGCGGCAGCCGGGGCTGCAGCAGGTGCCGGGGGTGCGGGCTGAGCCGCCGGAGCCGCGGTGGGCGCGGGAGGAGCAGGCTGTCCGGCAGGTGCCGGCGCAGCCGCCGCAGTGGCAGCAGGAAGCGGGATGCCGCCGAATGCCGCACGGACGCTCTTGGGCGCGAGCAGCACAATGAGCACCGCAATCGGGACACCGAAGGTCCGAGCGATATCGAGCAGGCTGGCCGAGTCGATCGAGTTCTGGATGACCACCGCAACGATGCCGAGGATCAGCAAGAAGCCAGCGGCAACGATGACAAGCAACTTCTGCTTGGCGTACGCGGTCCGTGCCAAGAACGCGGCACCGCCCGCCACCACCGCGAAGAGCAGGTTCACCACGATGTAGCCGACGGACTTGCCACCCGGGTAACCGAAGTCGGCGATGAGGAACAGCAGCGTCGTGATGATCGCAACCAGCGCCAAAGCGGCACCGACGGCAAGGAGCACAACGGCGGTGCTCACCCACTTCTGTGCCGCGTCGATCGCCTTCGTCAGCGACGCGAGGACCGGCGAGGATGCGACGGCGCCAAGTGAGAGCAGACCAATGACCGCGACACCAAGACCGCGCACCGACTCGCCTCCGCCGGAAAGATCCCAGTCGGAGAACCAGTCGATGATGACGGCGCCCAGCAGGATCGTGCCAGCAGCCACCGCAACGGTACGGCCCACCTCAGACGCCCGAAGCAGACCAAACGTCAGGAGCGCGAATCCCACGAGGAACACGAGCAAGAGCACAACGTAGGCGAGGATGTACGCGCCAGGCGCACCCTCGGGCTTGTCCTTGATGAAGAAGAAGAGGGAGAGCAGTGAGAAGAACGTCCACACAGCTCCGAGGCCAATGGCAGCTCCGCGGCTGATGACCCTTTGCAGATTGCCCAGCGGGCTGGCGTCCGTCTCGAAGGAACGCGGCATGCCAGCAAGTGCGGCACCCGCGAGGCCAAAGGCCGCGGCATAGCCGATGCCATTCGTATCGTCCTTCGCCGCGTCCATCAGCAAGTAGACGATGACCAAGATGACGTAAGGAAGGTTCGCAGCGGCGCGCATCAGGGCCACTTGCGGCCCAGTGACGCCCGGACCGAATACGCGGGCCCGGCCCAGGTAGGTGATTCCAAGCGACAGCACACTCAGCAGAGTGAGCAGCACCACCACGATGACGTCGGTGGCGTCCTTTCCAAACTGCCAGGGCAGTGCCAATGACAGCAGGAGCAGGAGCAGGGCGGCCCCATCGCGCACATAGTCAGCGACCGGAATTCCCGCGAAGG
>CAZRHL010000055.1:0-11955 GCA_964600005.1 uncultured Demequinaceae bacterium | reverse complement strand
GGCCGAGAGGCGAGGCAGCGGCCTGCAAAGCCGTATACACGGGTTCGAATCCCGTACCCACCTCGCGCGGGCGATTGGCGCAGCGGTAGCGCGCTTCCCTGACACGGAAGAGGTCACTGGTTCGATCCCAGTATCGCCCACCAGCATTGCCAGGCATTTCTCATGTCTCATCCACCCGCGAGGCTTCCGCCACGCGTCGAATCAAACTCCCCTTTCGTGCCGTTCTGAGATGATGAATGCTCGCGACGAGAGGGTGGCATGGCCGACATTTCTAACGAACGTACCAAGCGCCTCGGGCATCGGGCCGACGCTGTGGTTCCGCTGTCGACGTATCGCCTCCAACTGACCCCCGAGTTCACATTTGCCGACGCGGAGGTTCATCTGCCGTATTACGCGGCTTTGGGGGTGAGCCACCTCTACCTCTCCCCTGTCCTCACGGCGGCGCCGGGTTCGACCCATTTCTACGACGTCGTCGACCATTCGCAGATTGCTGCGTCGCTTGGCGGGCTCGAGGGCTTGCAGTCTCTCGCGCGAGCCGCACATGCACAAGGATTGGGCCTCATCGCGGATGTCGTGCCCAATCACATGGCGGTGCCGACGCCGGTGTATCACAACCGTGCGCTGTGGTCGGTGCTCGCCGAGGGTCAGGGCTCCCCGTACGCCCACTGGTTTGACGTTGACTGGTCGAGCCAGGACGGCGTCCTCATGCCCGTCCTGGGTGACCGCATCGGCTCTATCCTCGCCCGTGGCGAGCTCACGCTCGACTCGATGGTGGTGCCGGGATTCGAAGACGCGGGCGCCGTGCCGGTGTTGCGGTACTTCGACCACGTCCTTCCCGTGCGTGAAGGCACGGAGAACCTGCCGCTCGATGCTCTTGTCACCGAACAGCACTACCGCCTCGCGTATTGGCGGGTCGCAAACGAGGAACTGAACTATCGACGCTTCTTTGACGTCGGCTCGCTCGTCGCCGTCCGGGTGGAAGACCCCGAGGTCTTCGAGGCGACTCACCGCACCATCATCGATCTCATTGCCGATGGCACCCTTGACGGACTCCGCATCGATCACCCCGATGGCCTTGCGGACCCGGCGGGGTACATCGCGCAGCTCTCTGATGCGACGAACGGCGCGTGGATCGTTGTCGAGAAGATCCTTGAGGATGAGGAGCGGCTGCCGAGCTCGTGGAAGACCGCAGGCACCACTGGCTACGACGCCTCGTGGCGGATCGGTGCCCTGTTGCGCGACGCGGCTGGCTCCGCACCACTCGCGGGGACCCTGTATCAATTGACGGGCGATGCCATGGGCGCGCTGCCGCGCCTCATTGATGAGGCCAAGCGTGAGATCGTCGCCGACTCGCTCACGTCTGAGGCCCGCCGCCTCGCGACCCTCGCCCATGACGTCTGCCGCACCGATGTCCGGCTCCGGGATCACACGTGGGCGGCCTTGTACGACTGTCTGAGGACGATGCTTGTCACCTTTGGGCGCTACAGGGCCTACGTTGTGCCCGGAACGCCTGCAAAGCCGGCGTCTGTCGAGGCGATTGACCATGCAGCGGCCCGTGCACGGGCCCTGCTCGACGACGAGCGGCACGAGACGCTCGACGTGGTGATCGACCTCCTCAAAGGCCTGGAAGTCGGCTCCGCTGGACGCACACACGATTCCCAGCGGGCTGAGCTCATCACCCGTTTCCAGCAAGCCTGCGGCGCCGTCATGGCCAAGGGCGTGGAGGACACGGCCTACTACCGCTGGACCCACCTGTTGCCGCTGTGTGAGGTCGGCTCCCCTGCGGGCCGCTTCGCGCTCCCCCCATCGTCGTTCCACGCGTGGGCGGCCGAACAGCAGATGACCTACCCACATGCGATGACCACCCTCACCACACACGACACCAAACGCTCAGAGGACATTCGTGCGCGTCTCGGTGCCCTCAGTGAGGTGCCCGATCAATGGGATGCGTGGTTGACCCGGGTCCGGTCCGCCACCGCGGAACTGCGCCCAACGGAACTTGACGGGCGTATGGAGAACCTGTGGTGGCAGACGCTTGTGGGCACCGTCGCAGCCGACGGCTCCCTCATGGAATGGGACCGACTTGAGGGATACCTCACCAAGGCGATGCGCGAGGCGAAGACTCACACGAGCTGGGTGCGCGTCAACGAGCCCTACGAGAACGCCGTCCAGTGGTTTGCCCAAGCGACTCATGCCGATCCGCTTGTGCGCGAGATGGTCGCCGAGTGGACCGCACTGACGAGTGACGGTGCGCGGGTTGCGATCCTCTCGCAGAAGCTCATCCATCTCACGATGCCCGGAGTCCCTGACGTCTATCAAGGCACTGAGATGGTGCGGCCGCTCCTCGTCGACCCCGACAATCGGCTCCCAGTCGACAATGCCGCATTGGAGGCCGAACTCGACAGGCAGTCTCGGGGCGCCAAGCCTCGCACGCTCAACGAGGAGAAGGTGCATGTGACGACGGCAGCGCTCCATGCTCGCCGTGCACACCCTGGCGCATTCATCGGGGAGACAGCCGGTTACATTCCCCTGCCTTCGTCGAGCGGGCATGCCGTCGTCTTCGCTCGCACGCACAGCGATGAGCCGCGCGTCATCACCGTTGCGACTCGGCTCGGTATTGAGCTTGACAGGCTTGGCGGTTGGGGTGAGCACACCGTCACTCTGCCCGCTGGTGACTGGCGAGACGCACTGACCGGCGCCGAGTTTGAAGGGGACACCGCGAGTCTCGCGGCGATCCTCAAGACGCTCCCCGTCGCGCTGTTGGAACGCCGATGACAGCTTGTGGTCCCGTGCGGGTGTGGGCACCTCATGTGTCACATGTCACCGTGCACGTGCGCGCCCCAGGCACCCCGGCCGACGCTGCCCCCACCATCGTCACGATGGAGCGCGATGCTGGCGGCTGGTGGAGTGGGCCGACGCTGCCCCCAGGGACCGATTACGCCTTCGCCGTGGACGGCAAGGGCCCATTTCCCGACCCGCGCAGCCCCTGGCAACCACATGGAGTCCACGGTTTCTCCCGAGTCTTCGACGCGTCCGCGCACAGGTGGAACGACGGCGCATGGCAGGGACGGGACACGCGTGGTGCCGTCACCTATGAGCTCCATGTCGGAACGTTCACGCCGGCTGGGACGCTTGACGCGATCGTCGGACGACAGCTGAAAGACCTCGCAAGCAAGGGCATCGAGATGATCGAGTTGATGCCGCTTGCCGCCTTCCCCGGAAATCGTGGTTGGGGTTATGACGGGGTTTCCCTGTATGCCGTCCATGAAGCATATGGCGGCCCGGCTGCACTGCAGCGGCTCGTTGACGCCGCCCACAACGTCGGCCTCGGGGTCTGTCTCGACGTTGTCTACAACCATCTGGGACCTGATGGCAACTACCTCGGCCAGTACGGCCCCTATTTCACAGATGCGCACGAAACGCCGTGGGGTTGGGCGGTCAACCTCGATCAGGAGGGTTCGGAGGGTGCGCGCGAGTTCATCATCGACAATGCGCTGCGGTGGTTTGAGGACTTCCATATCGATGCGTTGCGACTCGATGCTGTCCACGCTCTTGTCGACGATTCGCCCATCCACATCCTTGCCGAGCTGTCACAGCGGACTGCCGAGCTTGCACACCGGCTCGACCGCCCCTTGTCGCTCATAGCCGAATCAGATGAGAACCTGCCTGCCACCGTCACGCCCGTAGGCGATGTGGCGCCAGATGGCACCGCTGGACGAGGGATGACGGCCCAATGGGCAGACGACGTCCACCACGCGCTGCACGCCTACCTCACCGGCGAACGGCACGGCTACTACGTCGATTTCGGCGCAATCGAGACTCTCGACAAGGCCTATCGCGACGTCTTTGTCCACGACGGCACGATGTCAACCTTCCGGGGCCGCCATTGGGGCGCGCCTGTGCCCGAGGACATCGACAGGCGCCGCTTTGTCGTGTTCGCCTCCAATCACGACCAAGTGGGCAACCGGGCGCTCGGTGACCGGCCGGCGTCCTCCCTGAGCCCTGGCGGACAGGCGGCGTCCCTCGCTCTCATCTTGCTCAGTCCTTTCACTCCCATGCTCTTCATGGGTGAGGAATACGGCGAAACCCGGCCCTTCATGTTCTTCACGGACCACGACGAACCACTCGGCACTGCCGTGTCCGAAGGCCGCATGAGCGAGTTCGCCGGTCATGGCTGGGAGACTCTCTACGGCGGCGACATCCGTGTTCCCGATCCCCAGGACCGCGACACGTTCATGCGCTCCAAGCTCGGGGCAGGCATCGCCGCCGGCACCGCAACGCAGCGCGCCATCGAGGCTTGGTTTGCGAAAGTCATGGCAGCGCGGGAGCGAACATTGCGTCCAGGGGCGTGGGATCGATTCGCAGCAGGTGCCTATGAAGTCGCTCCACGCCAACTCGTCATGACGGGTCCGGTCGAGGTGCGGGCAAACCTTTCGACGGAGCCGATGCCTGTGACCGGCGATGTCATCGCGGTGTTCGGTGTCGACGGCTCCCCCGGAGATGTCCTGGAACTGCCGCCCGACTCTGTCGCTCTCATCGACTCGTCCGCTGACAACGCCGTTACGCCGCGTTAGCACCCTCTGCGGGATCGCTCATCGCGGCGAGTCTCGACAACGCGCGGAAGTACTTCTTGCGATATCCGCCCGCCAGCATCTCGGGCGTGAATATCTCACCGAGCGGCACGCCGCTTGCGACGACGCTGACATCAGCGTCGTACAAGCGGTCAACGAGGTTCACCACACGCAGCGCCTGCGTCTGATCGGCAAGCGGCGCGACATTCCTCATCCCTAGCCAGCGAACACCCTCGATATATGCGCCCAGACGGCTCGGGTGGACATGAGCAAGATCATCGACGAGCTCTTGCCACTCGACCACGTGACCGCCCCACTTGCGGGCGACATCGGCGACATCGGCATCGGACGAGGCAGTGAACGTCATCTCACCGCGATGGCGGTAATCGGGACCGTCGATCGTCACCACCTCAAACACCGAGGCAAGGGCCTGAATCTCTCTCTTGAAGTCCTCAGCGGCAAAGCGGCCCATGCCAAGGGACTCAGGCAATGTGTTGGACGTTGCCGCGAGGGCGACCCCGGCGTCGGCCAGTTCCCGCATGAGCCGCGCCATCAAGACCGTGTCACCGGGATCATCAAGCTCGAACTCGTCGATGCAGACAGCGCGGAACTCGCTCAGCGCTGCGCGGGCGTTCTGGAAGCCGAGCGCACCGACGAGGTGGGTGTACTCAACGAAGGTGCCAAAAGACGCCCTCTCGCCAAGATGTGTCGCGAGAGCAGCGAGCAGATGCGTCTTGCCCACGCCGAAGCCGCCGTCGAGGTAGACGCCCTTGCCTGCTGAGCTGCGGCGAAGCCGCCCCGCAGCGCCCTCAGCAAAGCGGCGCACGCGATCAAGCCCCTCGCGTTGGGATGGGAAGTCCGGATCCGGGCGATACGTGGCGAAGGTGGCATCCCCGAAATGCGCAGGCACGCGGAAGCGCCGCAGGAGCGCCTCAGCGTCCAACACAGGCCTGCGGCCCACCAGCGTCATGTCAACACCTCGTGACTCTCAACGCAGATGCGACGTGACATGTGGGCGTGAGGATCTACGCCTCAACCTCAGTACGGTCTCCCGACCACAGCGTGTGGAAGGTGCCTTCAGCGTCAATTCGCTTGTAGGTGTGCGCACCGAAGAAGTCACGCTGGCCCTGGATGAGCGCGGCGGGGAGACGATCTGCGCGCAAGGAGTCGTAGTACGCGAGCGACGATGAGAAGGCAGGGGTCGGAACCCCGGCCAGGGCGGCCTGTGCGACAACCCGGCGCCAGCCCGAGACACCATGCGCTACGGCGTCGGTGAAGTACGGGTCGACGAGGAGAGACGGAAGCTCGGGGTTGCGCTCGTAGGCCTCGGTGATGCGGTTGAGGAAGCGCGCGCGGATGATGCAGCCGCCACGCCAGATGCGGGCCATGGCACCGCGGTCGATGTTCCAGTCGTACTCTTCTGACGCAGCCTGGATCTGGTCAAAGCCCTGGGCGTAAGCCACCACCTTCGACGCGTAGAGAGCGACGCGAACGTCCTCGATGAAGCCCTCGCGGTCCTCAATGTGGAACTCTCCCGCCGCGCCGGTCAGCACGTCACGGGCGGCGACGCGCTGGGCTGTCTGGCTCGAGATGGCGCGTGCGAACGTGGCCTCCGCGATGCCCGTGACAGGCACGCCAAGGTCGAGAGCGTTCTGAACGGTCCAGCGTCCGGTGCCCTTCTGACCCGCCTGGTCCTTGATGACGTCAACCAGCGGCTTGCCCGTCTTGGCATCGACCTGCTTGAGCACCTCGGCCGTGATCTCGATGAGGAAGCTCTCGAGGTCGCCCTGGTTCCACTCCTCGAAGATCGCCCCAATCTCGGCGGGCGTCAGGTCAAGGCCCGCGCGCAAGAGGTGGTACGCCTCTGCGATCAGCTGCATGTCCGCATACTCGATGCCGTTGTGAACCATCTTGACGAAGTGACCGGCGCCGTCGGGACCGACGTGCGTGCAGCACGGCACGCCATCGACCTTCGCGGAGATCTTCTCAAGGATGGGACCGAGCGAGGCATAGGACTCGGCGGGGCCGCCCGGCATGATCGAGGGACCAAGCAAAGCGCCCTCTTCGCCGCCGGAGACACCGGAGCCGACGAAGTGAATGCCCTTGTCACGCAGCGCAGCCTCACGGCGGCGAGTGTCCGGGTAGTGGGCGTTGCCCGCGTCAACGATGATGTCGCCTTCATCCACGAGCGGGACAAGGGCATCGATGACAGCGTCGGTCGGTCCCCCTGCCTGCACCATGATGACGATCTTTCGCGGCTTCTCGAGCGAAGCCACGAAGTCCTCTAGCGTCTCCGAACCGATGAAAGTGCCTTCGTCGCCGTGCTCGGCAATCAGCGAATGCATCTTCTCGGGGCTGCGGTTGTGGACTGCAACAGCAAAACCGTTGCGAGCAAAGTTCCGAGCCAGATTGCGGCCCATCACGGCCAGACCGGTCACACCAATTTGCGCAAGCGCCATGTCACTTCCTTGCTGGGAGGGGTACGGGTCAAGACTAGAGGGTGTCGCGCTCGGCGGTGTAACCGGCCACTGCGTGGCGTACCCGAGCCTGCGAGCACGGCCCCCGTAGGCTTCCCGTATGGATGCCACGGCCGTTCCGGTCGCGTTCCGCGAGGCGCTGAACTCCCTCGGCCGGGCGCGGACGCGCCGTGACGTGCGCTTGGTCGAAACGCCTGCGCCGCCGCGCATCGCGCCCTACGCGGTGGCAGTGAACGGCACCGTGCTGCCAGAGACCCTTGAGACGACTGGCCGTTTTGTCGCATTGCACGACCCGGCGGGCCAAGAGCCCTGGGGCGGTACATTTCGAGTAGTTGCGCTCGTGCAAGCCCGGGTGGACGCCGAGGTGGGGCGTGACGACTTGTGGGCCGATGCCGCCTGGTCATGGCTTGACGAGGCCTTGTCCGATGTCGAGCACTCACACCTTGGCGGCACAGTGACGAAGGTGGTGTCTCGGTCGTTTGGGCAGCTCGCGGAAAGAGAGGACGAGGTGACAGTGGAACTGAGGGTGTCGTGGACGCCTCACGACACTGACCTCGGATCGCATATCGTCGCGTGGACCGAGCTGCTCGCGATGTGTGCGGGTGTTCCGCCCGCTCCCGAAGGCGTGTCGGTGCTGCCTGGAGGACACGTATGAGTATTGCCGAAACCGGCGAGGCGCACATCGCTGGCGCAGACGAGGCCAACGGAGATGAGCCAGTTCTGCTGACAGCGCCCGAGGGCGGCGTGCCGCCGATCATCGACACGCCCGAGGCTCTTGAGCACATGATTGCCGCGTACGCGGAAGGCGTGGGCCCCGTTGCGGCCGACGCTGAGCGTGCGTCCGGCTTCCGCTACGGCCAGGCGACCTACCTCGTTCAGTTCAAGCGGGAGGGTGCCGGCATTGCGCTCATCGACACTGCGGCGCTAGGCGACCTGACCGGCCTCAACGACGCGCTGGACGGGGTCGAGTTCGTCTTCCACGCGGCAAGCCAGGATCTTCCCGGCATGCACGCTCTCGGTTTGAACCCGACGTCACTCTTCGACACCGAACTCGCCGCACGGCTGTTGGGCTGGCCCAAGGTCGGTTTGGCGTCGGTGATCGAGAGGGAGCTCGGCTATACGCTCGCGAAGGAGCATTCGGCTCAGGACTGGTCAGTTCGACCTTTGCCCGATTCCTGGCTCGCATACGCCGCGCTCGACGTGGAACTTCTCCTCCCGCTTCGAGATGCACTTGCCGCGCATCTCGAGGCTGCAGGCAAGACTGAATGGGCGCACCAAGAGTTTGAAGCGGTGCGCCTCGCACCGCCCGCCGAACCTCGTGTCGATCCGTGGCGGCGCACCTCCGGCACCCACACCGTTCGCGACACCCGCGGTCTCGCAATCGTGCGGGCGTTGTGGGAGGAACGCGACAAAGAGGCACAGCGTCGGGATGTGACCCCGGGGCGCGTGCTGCGCGACGCCGCGATCATTGCCGCCGCCCGCGAGAAGCCAACGACCTTTGATGCCCTCGTCGAGATCCCGGAGTGGAAGACGAAAGGCACCCGCCGATCTGCGCCGCGCTGGTGGCCCGCGATTGAGGCCGCTCTCAATCTCCCCGAGAAGCAACTGCCCGCGCGACGTGCACCACAGGGTGACGGACCGCCGCCTGCGCGGGCGTGGGCAGACAAGCGCCCCGAAGCGGCCGCCCGCCTCGCTGAGGCCCGCACGGAGCTCATCGCGATCGCGGAACGCGACAGCGTGCCGCTTGAGAACCTGCTTCAGCCTGACGCACTGCGCCGTGCCTGTTGGGAGTACGAGACAGGCGGAGAGGAGTGGGTGCGAACCTTCCTCGCATCACGGGGGGCGCGACCCTGGCAGATCGACCTCACTGCGGGCCCCATCGCGAGCAGCTTCATGCGGGCCCAGGTCCTTGGCGACGTCGATGTCGAGGCGGCCCGCGAGGAGTGATGCTGGCGTCCTACGCCAATCGTGCGAGCGCCGCATCGGCGATGGCCGATGCCTCAAGACCGATCTCGTCCAATATCTGTGCCCGGCTTGCATGCAGGAGGAACTCACGCGGCACTCCGTGGTGTGACCACACGGCGGTGCGGCCGGCCAATCGAGCGAACTCAGCCCATTCTTCGCCGACGCCCGCGTCAGTCAAGCCATCCTCGACGGTGACGACGAGTTCAGCGTCACCGATCGCCTCAAGCAGACCCTCGGGAACGGGATGCACCCATGTCGCCGTCGCAGCGATGACCGTCTGGCCCTGTGCAGCGAGCTTGCCCGCAACATCGATTGCTGTTCCTGCCATGGAACCGATGCCAAAGACGACGACGCGTGGTGCACCGTCGCCGAAAGTCGCAAGGACGTCGATGTCGCCACGCGACGACACGGCCGGAAGAGGCGCCGACACAGCACCCTTCGGATACCGCACAACGGTGGGCGCGTCGTCTACCTCGATCGCCTCGCGGAACGCGGTGCGGAGCGTCTGCTCGTCACGTGGAGCCGCAAGTCGCAAGCCCGGCACGTGTCGCAGCAACGCCATGTCCCACATGCCGTTGTGGCTTGCACCGTCGTCACCGGTGATGCCCGCTCGGTCAAGCATGAACGTGACGCCCGCCTTGTGGAGCGCAACGTCCATGAGCAGCTGGTCGAAGGCACGGTTGAGGAACGTCGCGTAGACAGCGAAGACTGGATGCAAGCCGGAGTAGGCAAGGCCCGCGGCGGCGGTGACCGCATGTTGCTCCGCGATGCCGACGTCGATGACACGGCCCGGGTAGGCGTCGGCGAAGGGCTGCAGTCCCACCGGCTGCAACATCGCGGCGGTGATCGCGACAACGTCGTCCCGCTCGGCCCCAACGGTGAGCATCTCGTCCGCGAACACGCTCGTCCAGCCAAAGCGCGACGGTTCGATCGGCAGGCCCGTCTCCGGGTGGATCTTGCCCACTGCGTGAAAGCGGTCGGCGTGATCGCGCTCGGCAGGCTGGTATCCGCGGCCCTTCTCAGTGAGCACGTGAACGATGGCCGGCGCCCCATAACGCTTCGCGTGCGTGAGGGCGGCCTCGAGCTGCGCGAGGTCGTGTCCGTCAACGGGGCCAAGGTACTTGAGGCCAAGGTCTTCAAACATGCCATGCGGACCGATGAGGCCCTTGAGCGCGCGCTTTCCGTGCATGACAGTCTGATATGTGAAGTCGCGGATGGGACCGCGGCCATCGAACGTTCGCTTGCCCCAGCTGAGGAAGTTCTCGTACGTGCGCGAGGTGCGGATTCCGTCGAGACGGCGAGCGAGCCCGCCGATCGTCGGCGCGTAGGAGCGGCCGTTGTCGTTGACGACAACCACCACTCGGTCATCGCAGTCGGCGAGAGAGTTCAGCGCTTCCCACGCCATGCCTCCCGTGAGCGCGCCGTCTCCGATCACCGCGACAGTGGTGCGATCGACCTCGCCCTTGAGCGTGTGGCCGCGGGCGATTCCGGCGGCCCACGACAGCGCCGTTGACGCATGCGAGTTCTCGACGATGTCGTGTTCAGACTCCGCCCGCGAGGGGTAACCCGACACTCCCCCGCGCTTGCGCAGGTTCGTGAAGTCCGAACGTCCCGTCAGCAGCTTGTGCACGTAGCTCTGGTGACCCGTATCGAACACCAAGCTGTCATATGGCGACTCGAAGACCCGGTGGAGCGCGAGCGTGAGCTCGACGACGCCGAGGTTCGGTCCGAGATGACCACCCGTGCGTGACACCGATTCCACCAAGTAGGTGCGGATCTCTTCAGCAAGGTCGGCGAGTTCCTGCGCGGATAGCGACCGCAAGGCTTGCGGTGCATCGATGCGCTCCAGCACGCGCGCTCCTGGCCGTCGGGGTTGTCCCACTGTACGTCCTGCAAACGCCCCGCGGGGCGTACCTGTTCCGCGCTTACGCCTGCGTGACGAGTGAGCGGAGGACGTACTGGAGGATGCCGCCGTGCCGGTAGTAGTCGGCCTCACCTGGGGTGTCGATGCGGACCACCGCGTCGAACCTCACGACGCTGCCGTCGGCCTTCGTTGCACGCACCGGGAGGGTGCGCGGGTGCTCTCCATCGCTGAACGCGGACACCCCGGTGATGTCGAACAACTCGGTGCCGTCGAGACCAAGGCTTGCCGCGTTGTGCCCATCGGGGAACTGCAACGGCAGCACGCCCATGCCGATGAGGTTGGAGCGGTGGATGCGCTCGAAGCTCTCGGTAATGACGGCACGCACGCCCAGCAGCGCGGTGCCCTTGGCTGCCCAGTCACGGGATGAACCGGAGCCGTACTCCTTGCCTGCGAGCACGACGAGCGGGATGCCAGCAGCCTGGTACTCCTGCGATGCGTCGTAGATCGTCGTCTGCTCTCCGGTGAGGTGACTGCGGGTGTAGCCGCCCTCTACGCCGTCAAGAAGGAGGTTCTTCAGGCGAATGTTGGCGAAGGTGCCCCGGATCATCACCTCGTGGTTGCCCCGGCGCGAGCCGTAGGAGTTGAAGTCCTTGCGCTCTACGCCGTGCTCCGCAAGGTAGGTGCCCGCGGGGCTGTCGGGACGGATGGAACCGGCAGGCGAGATGTGGTCCGTTGTCACGGAGTCGCCGAGCAGAGCAAGCACGCGGGCGCCGGAGATGTCCTCAACACGCTCCGGCGTCAGCGTCATTCCGTCGAAGTACGGGGGCTTGCGCACGTACGTCGAGTCGCCGTCCCACTCGAAGGTGCTGCCTGCGGGTGTCGGCAGCGTCTGCCAGCGCTCGTCACCGGCGAAGACGTCTGCGTAGTCTCGAGTGAACATCTCCTGCGTGATTGACGAGCCGATCACCGCTTCGACCTCAGCCGGGTCTGGCCAGATATCGCGCAAGTAGACGTCATTGCCATCGCGGTCCTTGCCCAGGGGCTCCGTCTCGAAGTCGAAGTCCATCGTTCCCGCAAG
>CAZRHL010000054.1:0-12018 GCA_964600005.1 uncultured Demequinaceae bacterium | reverse complement strand
AGGAAGCGCGTCGTCAGTCTCACGGACGTGAAATTATCACAGGCCTCAGACGTTGAAGCCGAGCGCGCGCAGCTGCTCGCGGCCGTCGTCGGTGATCTTGTCCGGACCCCACGGCGGCATCCACACCCAGTTGATGCGGAAACCGTCAACGATGCCGGACAACGCCTGCGCGGCCTGGTCCTCAAGTACGTCAGTCAACGGGCATGCCGCCGAGGTGAGCGTCATGTCGATGACTGCATGCTGGTTTTCGTCGAGGTGAACCCCGTACACGAGCCCCAGGTCAACAACGTTGATGCCGAGCTCTGGGTCAATGACGTCGCGCAGTGCTTCTTCGACGTCTGCAACGTTGGCTGGTGTCGCCGTGTTACCCATTGTCACGCTCCTTCCGTTCCCACGGTCGCACGCGCGATCGCGTCGCGCAATGCCACCCAGCTGAGTAACGCGCACTTGATGCGCGCGGGGTATTTCCCGACGCCCACAAAGGCCGTCGCGTCGTCCAAGAGGTCGTCCCGCTCGTCGTCGAGCGCAACGCCCTTGTTGTGCATGAGCGCCTTGAACGCTTCGATCGTTTGATCGGCCGTGCGCAGGTCCGCATCCTCCAGCAACTCAGCGAGCACCGATGCGCTCGCTTGGGAGATCGAGCAGCCCTGGCCCTCCCATCGGATCGCGCTGATGGAGTCCCCATCGAGCGCGACGCGAAGGGTGATCTCGTCGCCGCACGTCGTATTGATCTGGTGAGATTCACCGACCGCGGGGCCGTCAAGCTCGATGAGCCCTGCGCCGTGGCGTGCGCGTGCGTGATCGAGGATCACTTGCTGATACATCTGTTCGAGGTCGCTCATGCGCCCACTCCAAAGAAATCGCGAACGGTGCCAAGGACGTCAACAAACAGGTGTGCGTCCTCTTCCGTTGTGTAGATGTGACTGCTGGCCCGGGCGGAGCTCGCCACTCCAAAGTGCCGGTGGAGGGGCTGCGCGCAGTGGTGGCCGACGCGCACAGCCACGCCAGCGTCGTCGAGCACCTGGCCCACGTCATGCGCGTGAACTCCCTCGACCACCACGGCGGCGAGGCCGAGCACGTCCTGCCTGTTGACGTCGCCGACTGGTCCGAGCAGACGAACGCCAGGGAGGGCTGCTGCGCCCTCCCGGAGGATGTGGCCGATGCGACGTTCATGCGCCGCTACCGCCTCCATGCCGATGTCCATGAGGTACTCGGCAGCCACCCCCATGCCAACGGCCTGTGCAACGGGCTGCGTTCCCGCCTCGAAGCGCGTGGGCGCCGGGTGCCATGTCGTCTCCTCAAGGGTGACGGTGCGCACCGCGCCGCCGCCAAAGACCGATGGCGGCAGCGCATCGAGCAGCTCACCGCGACCCCACAGGGCGCCGATGCCGGTGGGCCCGAGCATCTTGTGGCCGGAGAATGCCGCGAAATCCACCCCAAGCGATGCGAAGTCGACGGGAATGTGTGGCACTGACTGGCAGGCGTCAAGGAACGTGAATGCGCCGACCTCTCTGGCTCGGGCCACGATGGGCGCCACGTCCGTGATGATGCCGGTGACGTTCGAGGCGTGCGTGAACGCGATGACCTTGGTGGACGTATCGACCACCGAGTTCACTTGGTCGAGAATGAGCCGCCCGTCTCCGTCAAGCTCGATCCACCGGAGCGTCGCTCCGGTCCGTGCCGCCAACTGCTGCCACGGCACAAAGTTCGCGTGGTGCTCGGCTTGGGTGACAACGATCGAGTCGCCTGGTCCGATACGGAACCCGGCCGACGCTTCCCCACCGATTCCCTGGCTTGCGTTCCCGATGCCGCTGGCAACGAGGTTGATGGCGGCCGTCGCGTTCTCGGTCCACACGATCTCGCGGGCCTCGCGGGCGCCAACCAATCGTGCGACCGACTCGCGTGCAGACTCGAAAGCCTCGGTGGCTTCTTCGGCCAGCATGTGGGCCCCTCGCCCCACCGCGCCATTGTGGGCGCGCTCGAACTCGGCCACTGCGTCCAGCACCCGGGTGGGGCGCTGGGCGGTGGCTGCCGAGTCGAGATACGTGAGCGGCTTCCCGTTCCGGACGGTGCGGTCCAGAATCGGGAAGTCCTGCCTCACATTGGCGAGGGTCTGCACGAGCGGTCCGTCCTCAGGAGCCAACGAGGAAGCGGTCGTAGCCTTCGGCTTCGAGGCGCTCGGCGAGCTCCGGACCGCCTTCTTCCGCGATGCGGCCATTGACGAACACGTGGACGAAGTCGGGCTTGATGTACTGGAGGATGCGCGTGTAGTGCGTGATGAGCATGACACCAAGGCCGGTGTTCTCCTTCACGCGGTTCACACCTTCAGAGACGATGCGCAGGGCGTCGATGTCGAGGCCGGAGTCGGTCTCGTCGAGGATTGCCACCTTGGGCGAAAGAAGCTCGAGCTGGAGGATCTCGTGACGCTTCTTCTCACCACCGGAGAAGCCCTCGTTGACGTTGCGCTCAGCGAAGGAGGCATCCATGCGGAGGTTCTCCATCGATGCCTTCACGTCCTTCACCCAGGTGCGCAGCTTGGGCGCTTCGCCGCTCACTGCGGTCTTGGCGGTGCGGAGGAAGTTCGACACCGACACACCGGGCACCTCAACGGGATACTGCATCGCGAGGAAGATGCCGGCGCGGGCACGTTCGTCCACGCTCATCTCGAGGACGTCGTCACCGTCAAGAGTGACGGAGCCCTCGGTGATCGTGTACTTGGGGTGACCCGCGATCGCATAGGCGAGGGTCGACTTGCCGGAGCCGTTGGGTCCCATGATGGCGTGGGTCTCACCCGAGTTGATGGTGAGGTTGACGCCCTTGAGGATCTCCTTGACGCCTTCGGGCGTCTCCACGGTGACATGGAGGTTCTTGATGTCGAGGGTGGTCATGCGTTCTCCTTCTGGGAAAGCTTGGGGTTGTCCACGTCCACGAGCACTCGCTCGCCATCGATGCGGACGGGGTAGGTCTTGACAGGGATGATTGCGGGCAGTTCGTCGGGCTCGCCCGTGCGCACGTCGAAGCGCGAACCGTGTGCCCAGCACTCGACAAAGCAGCCGTCGACTTCGCCTTCGGACAGCGACACTTCGCCGTGCGTGCAGAGGTCGTGGATCGCGTAGAAGTCACCGTCATCGGTCCGGACGATTGCGACCGGGGTGTCCGTGCCGTCGGCAAGAGTGAGCTCGGCAAGCATCGCGCTTCCGGGCTCGAGGTCGCCCACGTTGCACGCGAACTGGAAGAACTCGTCGGCCATCAGATGTCCTTCACGTGCTCGAGTTCGCTGTCGATTGCTTCGAGGAGGCTCGTCTCCACCTCGGGCACACCGATCTCACGGATCACGTCGGCAAAGAAGCCGCGCACCACGAGAGTGCGCGCCTCTGCCTCGGGGATGCCGCGAGCGCGCAGGTAGAACATCTGCTCGTCGTCGAAGCGACCGGTGGCGGACGCGTGTCCCGCACCCTCGATCTCACCCGTCTCGATCTCAAGGTTGGGCACGGAGTCCGCACGCGCACCGTCGGTGAGGACGAGGTTGCGGTTGAGCTCGTACGTGTCAGTGCCTTCTGCCGCGGCACGGATCAGCACGTCACCGATCCACACGGTCCGGGCCGACGCTCCAGCCAGGGCGCCCTTGTAGGTGACCCGGGAGGTGCAGCGCGGGACGGCATGGTCAACGAAGAGCTGGTGCTCGAGGTGCTGGCCGGAGTCCGCGAAGTACAGACCGAAGAGGTCAACCGACGCTCCCTCGCCAGCAAAAGCCGCTGACGTGTTGAGACGGACAACCTTGCCGCCGAGCGTGACAACCGAGCCCCGCAGGCGAGCGTCGCGACCCAGGCGGGCCACCACTTCACCGGCGTGGATCGCGGTGTCGTCCCACTCTTGGAGGAGGACGAGGTTGAGGGCTGCGTTGTCAGCGAGCGACACGGAGAGGTACTCGCCGTAGGTGGCGGTACCGGTGCGGCGCAGCACGACGGTTGCCTCGGCGCTCGTCCCGACCTCGATGAGGAGGTGGCCGCGAACGTCTTCGCCCTCGCCGGACATGCCGATCTGGATCGCCTCTTCGACTGCGGTGTTGGCGGCAATCTCCAGGGCCATCGCGCCTCCGGAAAGCGCCACTGCGACGGCCCCCGCACGGTCACCGGGCGCACGCACTGTGCGAGCCCGAGCGTCGTCTGCGGCTACTTCAGTGAAGGTGACACCAGCCGGCAGGGTGGGGACATCGAAGGTGAGGTGGCCGTCGCCGCCCTCAAGCGCGAAAAGCGGTTTGAGGTCGCGTACGGCACTGAAGCGCCACTGCTCTTCGCGTCCAGTGGGTACGCCGAATGCCTCGGGGTCGAAGGACGTGAGGCGGTCGCCTCGAGTTCCCTCGCCCACAACGCCGTGGCTGTGTGCAGCGTCGGCCGTTGCTTGGGTGTGATCGGTAGTGAGGGTCACCCCACGCTCCCTTCCATCTGCAGTTCGATGAGGCGGTTGAGTTCGAGCGCGTACTCCATGGGAAGCTCGCGCGCAATGGGCTCCACAAAGCCGCGCACGATCATCGCCATCGCCTCGGTCTCTTCAAGGCCTCGCGACATGAGGTAGAACAGCTGGTCTTCGCTCACGCGCGACACTGTCGCCTCGTGCCCCATGTGGACGTCGTCTTCACGCACGTCGACGTACGGGTACGTGTCGGAACGCGAGATCTGGTCAACGAGGAGCGCGTCACAGAGCACGTTCGACTTCGAGTTCTTTGCACCTTCGAGCACCTGGACGAGGCCGCGGTAGGACGTACGGCCACCGCCGCGGGCCACGGATTTCGACACGATCGACGAGGACGTGTTCGCTGCGGCGTGCACCATCTTGGCGCCTGCGTCCTGGTGCTGACCCTCGCCAGCAAAGGCGATCGACAGCGTCTCACCACGGGCGTGCTCGCCCACCATGAAGATGGCCGGGTACTTCATCGTCACCTTGGAGCCGATGTTGCCGTCCACCCATTCCATCGTGGCGCCCTCATGGGCAACGGCACGCTTGGTCACAAGGTTGTAGACGTTGTTCGACCAGTTCTGGATGGTGGTGTAGCGCACGCGGGCGTTCTTCTTCACGATGATCTCCACCACGGCCGAGTGCAGCGAGTCCGACTTGTAGATCGGCGCGGTGCAGCCTTCGACGTAGTGCACGTATGAGCCTTCATCCGCAATGATGAGCGTCCGCTCGAACTGGCCCATGTTCTCGGTGTTGATGCGGAAGTACGCCTGAAGCGGGATCTCCACGTGCACGCCCGGCGGGACGTAGACAAAGGAGCCACCCGACCACACAGCGGTGTTGAGGGCGGCGAACTTGTTGTCGCCGGGCGGGATGACGGTTCCGAAGTACTCTTCGAAGATCTCGGGGTGCTCGCGCAGCGCCGTGTCGGTGTCGAGGAACAGGACGCCCTGCTGCTCAAGGTCTTCACGAATCTGGTGGTAGACCACCTCGGACTCGTACTGAGCCGCAACTCCGGCGACGAGGCGTTGCTTCTCCGCCTCCGGGATGCCGAGCCTGTCGTACGTGTTCTTGATGTCCTCCGGCAGGTCCTCCCATGAGGTCGCCTGCTTCTCGGTGGAGCGCACAAAGTACTTGATGTTGTCGAAGTCGATACCGCTGAGGTCGCTGCCCCAGTGCGGCATCGGCTTCTTCTCGAAGAGCTTCAAGGACTTGAGGCGGAGGTTCAGCATCCACTCCTGCTCGTTCTTGAGCCGGGAGATGTCGCGAACTACTTCTTCGCTGAGTCCGCGCCGCGCTGTGGCGCCTGCGACGTCGGCGTCATGCCAGCCGTAGCCGTAGTTGCCCAGTGAGGCGATCGTCTCGTCCTGAGTCATGGGGGTGTCAGTGGGAGTGCTCATTCTCATCCTTCCTTGATGGCGGGAGTGAGCGGGATGGTGGTCGTGCACACGTGCGCCCCTTGGGCGAGCGTGGACAGTCGTTGGACATGCACGTCGAGTACGCGCGAAAAGGCCCGCGTCTCGGCGTCGCACCATTCGGGGGCTGCTTGAGCAACCTCCTGTACGGGGCAATGCCCCTGGCACAGCTGCAGGGTGAAGCCTCCGGGACCGGGACGCACCGAGGTGGCGTACCCCATCTCGGCGAGCGCCTCGGAAAGGGCTTCAACACGCTCGGGCAAGGGCGCGGCGCGATCCACGGCGCCCATGAGGGACAGTTCCAGGCGTTCCTCGTGAGCCCCGATGAAGTCCTCGAGGCCGCCCCGGTCGCGCATGAAGTCGAGTGCCGAGCGCGCCACGTCGCTGTAGGCGGATTGGAGGGCCTGTTGGCCATCGCGCGTCGCCACGTAGGACTTGGCGGGACGCCCGCGACCGCGATCGATGACCACGGGCAGTTCATGCTCGGCGATGAGGCCGTCATCGAACAGCGCCGTCATGTGACGGCGGACCGCTGCGGGCGTGAGGTTGAGGCTTTCGGCGAGGGTGGCCGCGTTGATGGGGCCAGCCGTGATGATGAGGCTGAGCACGCGTTCACGCGTGGTGTCTGTACTCATGCTCGCCTCCTTTCACGCACGTCTTCCCACGTCACCCGTAGGCATGGCGCCGACGCTGGGAATGGTGCTGAAGCGTGGTGCCGTGCCCCCGTCGCTGGAGGCTCAAAGGAATTAACAACATTGTCGTGCCGAAAATGCCCCACCGCAAGGAAGGCGAGCCTTACCTGGAGTGCCGCGCACCCCGGTTCCGGGGTGTTATCGGGAGATGGCCTGACCGACCGCCCGGAGCACATCGGCAAACCACACAAGGTGATACGTCAGCGCGTGCTCGGGGTTCTCGGCCAACGCGGTCAACCACTCCATGCATTCGGATACTTGACCAACGCTGAGTTCCGACGGCGTTTCGGTCATGTCGTGCGCCTCCGGAACGGGCACTGACCAGTAGTAGTCGACATCGAGGCTCACCTCTTCGCCCGCCGTCTCCCTGAGATGCTGGATGAGCATCGGAAAGACGCGCTCGAGGACGTCAACGTTAACGGCCACCCCCTCGTCCACTTGAGCCTCCATCCTTGTCGGCGTGCGCATCGGAACACCGTCACACCCCGCCTAGACTCATCGTGTGACAACGGACGCTTCGCCTGCTACCCACACCAGTCTATGGACGCGGTTCGCCGACTTCATCGGCCGCCATGGCCGCTTCTTCACCGTGGCGAACATCTTCGCCCAAGGCGGTCTGATCGTGACGGGCGGCGCTGTCCGCCTCACCGCGTCGGGCCTGGGCTGCTCGACGTGGCCGCTGTGCGAGCCTGGCGAGTTCACCCCGCAGTTCCGCGAAGCGACAAGCCTTCACCCCTTCATCGAGTTCGGGAACCGCACCCTCACCGGTGTGCTGCTCATTGTCGCGTTGGGCGTCGCAATCTCCGTATGGCGAACGCGCCCTGACCTCAAATGGTGGGGCCTCTTCCCCCTCGCAGGCGTGGCCGTCCAGGCCGTCGTTGGCGGTATCACGGTGCTGACCGGGCTCAACCCCGTGGCCGTCGCCCCTCACTTTCTCTTGTCAGGAGTGCTCGTGTGGCAGGGCGTGTGGCTTGCTTTGCGCTACCGCGACGCCCCGCGCCGTGACGGCCGGTGCATCAAGAAGGCGCTTCGCATTTCGACATTCCTGCTCATCGTGCTGACAGTCCTCGGCACTCTCACCACAGGCGCGGGCCCCCACTCAGGCGACGCCGACGCGACCGACCGGCTTGGTCTTGACCCCGCCGCGATCGCGCGCATTCACGCCCTCACCGTGTGGGCCTTCATCCTCGTCCTCGCCTACATCGTGTTCCGGGTGCGCAAAGACCGCTCAGTCGGTCCGCGCGACGAAGTGCGCAAGGCGTGGGTGGTGCTCGTTGCCGTGACCCTTCTCCAGGGCGCCATCGGCTACGTCCAGTACTTCACCGGCCTGCCCGAGCTCATCGTGGGGGCGCACCTTGCCGGCGCTGCCATCTTCATCGCGGCTCACTCCGCGGCGCACTACTTGCTGCGTCGCGACCGGAGTACCGTCAGCGCATGAACGATAGTGCGGTCACGCTCGAGCGCATTGAGGATGCGGCGCGATCGCTTGCGGGCGTCGCCCAGCACACCCCGCTTGATCACGCGTCATATTTGAGCGGCCTGCTCGGCGTGCCCACGTACATGAAGTTGGAGAATCTCCAGCGGACCGGCTCTTTCAAACTCCGCGGCGCCACCTACCGGCTTTCGCAACTGAGTGACGACGAAAAGCGACGCGGCGTGGTGGCCGCCTCCGCTGGCAATCACGCTCAGGGCGTGGCGTTCGCCGCACAACAACTCGGTATCGACGCGACGGTGTTCATGCCACGGGGAGCTCCTGTTCCAAAACTCCTCGCCACAAAGGGCTACGGCGCCACGGTAATCACCGAAGGCGACACTGTTGAGGAATGCCTCGCCCTTGCCGAGGATTTTGCGCAACGCACCGGCGCCCTCATGATCCACCCCTTTGATCACCCCGACGTCATCGCGGGCCAAGGCACAATCGGCCTCGAAATCATGGCCGACGTTCCTGACGTCCAGACCATCGTTGTCCCGGTAGGCGGTGGCGGACTCATTGGCGGCATCGCCGTCGCAGTGAAGTCAATCGCCGCCGCACGCGGCACGAAGGTCCGCGTCGTCGGAGTGCAAGCCGCAGCGTCGGCCGCGTTCCCCCCATCGCTCGACGCCGGCATGCCGGTGACAATCGAGCGCAGCGCCACCATTGCCGACGGCATCGCAGTTGCGCGACCCGGAAACATCACGTTTCCGCTCGTCCGCAACTTTGTCGATGAGATTGTCACGGTTGACGAGGACCACCTCGCTCGCGCCGTGCTCACCTTGCTGGAACGCACCAAACTTGTTGTTGAGCCCGGCGGTGCGGCGGGCGTCGCGGCCATCCTCAACGGCCTCATCGCGCCCACGGGACCCGCTCTCGTTCTTCTCTCGGGCGGCAATATCGACCCGCTGCTCCTGCAACGCATCATCGGTCACGGACTCGTCGCATCGGGGCGCTACATGACGCTGCGCATCCCCTTGCCTGACCGCCCAGGTCAACTCGCGCGGGTCTCAGACGTGCTCGCTGCAGCGGGGGCGAACGTCACCGAAGTGCTTCACACCCGCCATGACCTCGGCCTGAGGCTCAACGATGTGGTCCTCCAGGTCAGTGTTGAAACGCGCGGTCCCAACCACCAACACGATGTCCTCACGGCATTGCGGAGCGCAGGGTTCGAGCCTGAAGTTGCCGTGGCATGACCACGTGGCAGGCTGGACACATGCGCCGGACCATCACCATCATCGCCGTTGCTGCTGCGCTCCTCGCGTCAGGATGCACTCGAGGTGATGAGCCGGTTGCAAGCCCCGCGAGCGTTCCGGCTTCTGCCGCCGCACCCGCGTTTATCCTCACGAGCCCCGACTTCGAGGACGGCGGCGAGATTCCTGAGGCGAACACCGCCTCGGCATACGGCGGCCAATGCACCGGCGACAACACCCCGATCTCTTTGTCGTGGACGGGTGCACCCGAGGGCACGGCCGCATACGCGGTGACAATGATCGATGTTGACGCGGGGTCGTTCGTCCATTGGCTGCTCGCCGATATCTCCGGCTCGGTGGTGGGCATCGGCCCCAAGGACGACGCCGGGGCCACCTCCGGTGTCCACAATGCGGGCGGCACGGGCTACTTTGGGCCGTGCCCGCCGAGCCCTGATCACCACTACGTGATCGCGATCTACGCTCTCGACGCGGAATTGGGCCTGCCCGCTGGCTTCACGCACGAGGACTTGCTCACCGCCATGCGCGGGCACGTCCTTGCCAGTGCCACGCTTACCGGCGTTCGATCTGGGCCTGCCTAGAGCTCCCGGCGCATCCGCTCGGGAGCGCGCATCCACGGCGCATCAGCCGGACGCACCCGGGCAAGGCCATCGCTCAGCGCTTCCTTCAGCGCGAGCGCACCCACCACCGCCGAGGATGAGTGAACGCCCCCTGCCAACACCGCATCGACCATCTCATCGAGCGGCACCCAGCGGCCCTCCATGTCCTGCTCCTCATCGGTGCGGACATGGCGCTCAGCGAGCGGCACGTCAGAGAGGTCGCGTGCAAGGAACACGCGCGTCGACTCGGATGAGCCGCCGCCGCTCGGGTGGTAGTCCGCGAGCACATGCCACGTCTGCGCGATGAGATCCGCTTCCTCATGAAGCTCGCGCCGGGCTGCGGCGAGCGGATCCTCGCCCACTGCGTCGAGCAGGCCTGCCGGCGGCTCCCAGCACTCCGCTCCCACCGGGTGACGGTACTGGCGGACCAGGTACACCTCCCCCGCCTCGTTGAGCGCCATGATGACGACGGCCCCGGTGTGGCGCACGTAGTCACGCACCACAACACGGCCTTCACCCAGATCGACGTCATCCGTCGCGATGTCCCACACCTTGCCGTGGAACCTCTCAGTGGTCGCAAGCACCGGGCGCGGCGACGCGACATCACGGAGTCCGCCGGATGCCGCCGGGCCGACGCTGGGGTTGCCCACGTCGTTACAGGCCGGGTGCGGTCGGCGCGTCCGACGCTGCGACCGAGGACGCAGCGGGAACCGCGCCGCCGAGGCGCTGGCGTTCGATCGCGGCGGCGATGAGGCCTGCGAAGAGCGGGTGCGCCTTGGTGGGACGAGACAGGAACTCGGGGTGCGCCTGCGTGGCGACGTAATACGGATGCTCCGAGCGCGGCAGTTCGATGAACTCGACGAGCGAACGGTCGGGCGACTCACCCGAGACGACAAGGCCGGCGGCCTCGAGCTGCGGGCGGTACGCGTTGTTCACCTCATAGCGGTGACGGTGACGCTCCCCCACCGTGGCGGCGCCGTAAGTCTCCGCGACCACAGAGCCCGGCTGGAGCACGGCCTTGTATTCGCCGAGTCGCATCGTGCCGCCAAGGTCTCCCTTGCCGTCGACGATGTCGAGCTGCTCTTCCATCGTCGCGATCACTGGGTGAGCGGTATCCGGGTCGAACTCGGAACTGGAGGCACCTTCAAGTCCAAGAATGGTGCGCGCGTACTCCATCACCATCACCTGCAGACCAAGGCAGATGCCGAGCGTCGGCACCTTGTTCTCACGCGCCCAACGCGCCGCACCGATTTTGCCGTCCACACCACGCACACCGAAGCCGCCAGGAATCAGCACGGCGTCAACACCGCGAAGCGCCTGCTCCGCTCCCTCGGGCGTCTGGCACGTGTCGGATGCGACCCAGCGCAGCTTCACCCGCGCGTTGTGGTGGAAGCCGCCGGCGCGAAGCGCCTCGCTCACAGACAGGTAAGCGTCAGGCAAGTCAACGTACTTGCCGACGAGCGCCACTTCCACCTCGTCTGCGGGGTGGTGAACCCGGCGCAGCAGTTCGTCCCAGCCGCCCCAGTCCACGTCACGGAACGGCAGGTCGAGACGGCGCACCACATATGCGTCGAGGCCCTCTGAGTGCAGTACCCGCGGGATGTCGTAGATGCTCGGCGCGTCAACTGCGTTGACGCACGCCTCAGCCTCAACGTCACACATGAGCGCCACCTTGGCCTTCACCGATGCGGGCACGGGACGGTCCGAACGCAGCACGAGCGCGTCGGGCTGAATACCAATGCTGCGCAATGCTGCAACGGAGTGCTGCGTCGGCTTCGTCTTCTGCTCCCCGGAGGGGCCGATGTACGGGATGAGGCTGACGTGAAGGAAGAACACGTGGTCACGGCCCACGTCGTGGCGCACCTGGCGGGCGGCCTCGAGGAACGGCTGGCTTTCGATGTCACCGACGGTGCCACCGATCTCCGTGATGATGACGTCAACGTCAGGGCTGGCCTGGGCGCGCATCCGACGCTTGATCTCGTCGGTGATGTGCGGAATCACCTGGACGGTGTCGCCGAGGTACTCGCCACGGCGTTCTTTGGCGATGACCTGGGAGTACACCTGCCCGGTGGTGACGTTCGAGGTGGCGGAGAGCTTGACGTCCAAGAATCGCTCGTAGTGACCGATATCGAGGTCGGTCTCCGCTCCGTCGTCTGTCACAAAGACCTCGCCGTG
>CAZRHL010000053.1:0-12218 GCA_964600005.1 uncultured Demequinaceae bacterium | reverse complement strand
CATCATTCTTGCGCTGCTGGCATCGGAGATCACCGCGACCACAAAGGCCTCTCCCTCCGCCTTGCACCGCGACCTCATTGAGAGGCTCGGCGAATCGTGGTACGCCCGCGTCGACGCCGCCGCGACGCCGGACGAGAAGGCTCGCCTTGGCGCATTGAGCCCATCGCAAGTCACCGCAGACGAACTCGCGGGGGCGCCGATTGTCGCGAAATTGACCACAGCCCCTGGAAATGGTGCCAAGATTGGGGGCCTTAAGGTCACCGCCTCGGATGCCTGGTTCGCCGCTCGGCCATCCGGTACGGAGGACGTTTACAAGATCTACGCGGAATCGTTTGTGTCAGAAGCCCACTTGGGTGAGGTGCAGGCTGCCGCCAAGACAGTCGTCTCCGGCGCTCTCGCCGGCGGCGAGCAATAACCCAAGAAGAGGAGTTGCTCATGGGCACACTCATTCGACGCCGCGCGGCGGCAACGGCCCTCGCCGTTGTGACCGCACTTGCATTGGCCGGTTGCGTCAAGCTCGAGGCAGAGAACACGTACTACGCAGACGGCACCATCGACATGACGGTGCTGACCGCGCTCGACAAGAGCCTCGCAAGCGACGACGGCATGACGGGCGCCGACCCGGACGACCTCATCGCCGAGATGGAGTCCGACCCCGAGTTCCAGTCGCTCAAGGAAGAGCTTGGCGACAAGATCTCCATCGAGCCCTACGACCAGGACAACATGGTCGGCTTCCGCCTCACGGTGAAGGGCGCCACGCCCGAAGAGATCGAGCGTCTCAACGAGTCGCAGGGTGAGACCGACTCGAACACGACCGTTGTCATCGCTGACGGCAAGATCACCGTCACCGTCGAGGGCGCAACCGCAGGCACCGGCTCGCTCGGTGACACGGGCGACCTCGCTGACATGGGCATCGACGAGTCGATGTTCGACGACATCTTCGACATCGATGTGCGCCACACCTTCCCGGGCAAGGTCGAGTCGACCACCATCGGCAAGATCGACCCGAACGACCCGAACTCGGTGATCATCGACTCGTACGGTGACCTCACGAGCACCGGCAGCTACACGATCGTCGCCTCTGCTGGTGGCGGCTCGGGCTCCGACGGCTTCCCCGTGCTCATCGTCGCGATCATCGCGCTCGTGGTCATCATCGTCGCTGTGGTTGCCTTCGTGCTTGTCAACCGTCGCAAGGCTGCTGCACCCGCAGCGGGCGTTCCCGGAGTCGACGGAGGAGACGTTCCCCCGCCGCTCGCACCCCCGGCACCCCCGGCACCCCCGGCACCTCCGGCCCCGCCGGCGCCGCCCGCGTCGGAGTAGCTCCTCTCCATGCATTGAGGCCCGTGTCGCTCCAGACACGGGCCTCTTTGCATGCGACCGTAGCGATATGAGTTCTCGGCGTCGTCTCGGTCTGCTTGCTGTCGCCGCTCTTGCAGCTCTTGTCGCCACCGGATGCATTCGGTTCAATGCCGACCTCATCCTCAGTGAGGACGACACGGTGTCCGGCAACTTTGTGGTGGCCGTCAAGGAAGGCACCGGCGGGGAGTACGGGATGACCGACCGCGAGTTCGCGGAGGCGATGTGGGTGGAGTCTCCACGGGCTGCCACGCTGGGCGACACTCGCATCAGCGACTACTCGGCCGACGGCTACCGCGGCATCACAGTTCGCTTCAGTGGCGTGCCTCTTGAGACGTTCGCGCCGACAGAGAGCACCTGGGGCGTCACCCGCGACGGCGACTTCTACGTGGTGTCCGGGCCGTCGGAGGCCGCGTCCTCCACAACGGACGACGCTGGGGACGGCTCCGGTGGTGCGTTCACGGGCGACATCGATGAGCTGACGGATGCGCAGGTGATGTTGTCAGTGACCTTCCCCGGGGACATCGCTCAGTCGAATGGGGACGTGAAGGGCCGCACCGTCACGTGGGACCTGCAACGCGGCCCTGAACAGTTGTCGGCACGAGGTTCGGCGATCGCTCCCTCGGATCCTGCCGTCGCTGTCGCTTATGTGGTGTGCGGGCTGCTCGCGCTTGGCGGTGTTGCCTATGTCGTCGCGGGCCGACGTGCGCGCTCGGCGCCGCCGCACCGGTCTGCTCCGCCTGCATCGCGTGCGGCGAGCGCCGCGCGCAAGAGGTGATCTACCACCAGCACGTGCCAAGACCGCCGATGAAAGAGGCGGTCTACCACTAGCACGCCGCGAGACCGCCGATGAAAGAGGCGGTCTACCACTAGCACGCCGCGAGACCGCCGATGAAAGAGGCGGTCTACCACCTTGGTGGGGGTGGGGCGTGAGAAGGTACACGTATGCGCAGAATGACGCGTGCACTGGTCATCGCGACCCTCGCCTGCCTCGCCATCGCGGGCTGCGTGCGCTACGAGGCCGATATCACTCTTGACAGCGACAACACCGCCTCAGGCGACGTGGTGTTTGCTGTGGCCACGGAAGTGAAGGACCGCCTGGGCGTCGCCACGGATGCGGAAGCGCTCCACACGATCTTCGGCAACATCTCATTCGGCAGCGCCTTTGAGAAAATGGCGTATGAAGACGCGGAGTTTGTCGGAGAGCGTTACGTCTTTGAGTCCGTGACCTTTGCAGAGCTCGGCACTTTCGGAGACTTGTTCACCGTGTCACGCGAGGGCGACACCATGGTGGTGACCGGCATCGTGGCGCCTGCGGCTGATCCCGAGACGGACGACCCTGTGCTGAGCAATGCGACGGCAACGCTGCGCATTGAGTTTCCCGGGCCCGTGACCGAACACAACGGCAGGCTCTCCGGCAACACCGTGACGTGGGATCTCATGACCCAAACCGAGCCCATCATGGCCACGAGTACCGTGCCGAGCGATGACGGGCTCAAACAAGCACTGGTCGGTGGGCTCATCGCGGCCGCTTCGGCCACCGTTCTCGCCGCGATCATCATCCTCATTCAGCGCCGCCGCGCAGTTACCGCCAGCGAGCGTGTTGCGGAGGAGGACCGGGACGCCGACGCCCGACTTGACGATGACGCCGAGCTTGCCCTGGGCGCCACCGCACTCGACGACGACCTCTAGGACGGACGCCATGGCAACACGAATGCAGCGCGTGCTCTCGGCAGTGATGCTCATCGGGCTCGTGACGGGTTGCGCGCGCGTCACGTCGACTCACTCGTTCTCCGACCACAACACGATCACGCAGGACACCGTGGTCGCCTTCACACCGCAGGCCGCCGATGCCATCGGCATCGACCTCGCCGACCTCACCGCCGCGTCGATCACGGAGAGCACCGCTGGCGTCATGCCGGGCGTCGATCCAAGCAAGGTCACCATCGAGGACTTTGTGGACGGCGATCTGCGCGGAATCCATGTGGTGGCGCGCGATCTCACTTTGGACGAGTTCAATGCGGCGGCGTCCGTCAGTGTGGAAGGTGCGGCTCCCGGAGTCGGCACCCCGATGTCCGTGGTGCGCGAAGGCGACACCTATGTGGTGACGATCCCAGCGGACGCTTCCCGCGATGTCTCAGGGATGCGCGGCGCCTCCTCGGTGGGGGCGATCGCGAATGCTGTCACGTTCGAGCTCCGCTTCACCTTCCCCGGGCCAGTGAAATCGGCGTCAGTTGGGCAGGTCAACGGCAAGACGGTGGTGATCGGCCTTGAGGACCTGCTGAACCCCGATGAGATCGTCATCCGAGGTCAGGCGACCGACGGCATCGCTTGGGGACCGATTCTGCGCTGGGCAGGTCTCATCGCACTTGGCATGGCCATTGTCGGCGGGGCGGTTTTCCTCATCTGGCAGGACAAGCGGCGCCAGCGAATCACCGGCCTGGCTCCTATTCCGGAGCCCGACGCCGATGCTGCCGATTGAGTCCCGCGCCAGGGCCGCCCGGTGACAAAAGCACCACGTCGCGGGTGAGACCATTGCAAGCGTGTACAAGACCTATCGTGCGATTCTGAGCCGCCCCGGCGCGGCCAATTTCGCGTTCGCCGGCCTCCTCGCCCGGGTGCCGATCTCCACGTTCAACCTGTCGGTGATCCTCCTCGTGCAGATCCAGTACGGGCAGTGGGAGATCGCCGGGCGCGTGGCCGCTGTGGGTGTCATCGTGTGGGCACTTCAGACGATGCCCACCGCCCGGTGGATCGACCGCTCGGGTCAGCGCCGCATGATTCCGCTCACCGTTCTCTTTGTCATCGGCGCGGTCATCGTGGCTGCGACCGCAATGACCCGCGGACCCGAGTGGCTGCTGTGGCTTGGAGTCGCCCTTGGCTCCTTCACCGGCCCTCTGGGCGCGCTGACTCGCGCCCGCTGGTCGCACATCCTCGACAACGATGACGACATCCACACCGCCTTCTCCCTCGAGGGCGCGCTCGACGAGGTGCTCTTTGTCGCCGGCCCCGCGCTCATCACCTGGCTCGCGTACACGGTCCACCCAGCGTCGGGCCTGCTCCTTGCCACCGTGGGAATGACAGTCGGCATCACTCTGCTGCTCGCCCGCACCGACACGGAGCCGCCCCCCTCGCGCGGCACGGGCGCAACTGGCCTTGGGCTGCGGGTTCCCGCCGCACTCGTCGCGGTCGCGCTCAGCGCTGTCGCCCTCGGTGCGATGTTCGGCGCTTTTGACATCTCGACCGTCGCCTTCGCCACGGAAGCCGGCCACGAGGACTGGGGTGGCGCCGTGCTCGGCATCATCTCGGCGGGCTCCTTTGTCGGCGGCCTCGTCTACGGTTCACGCCGATGGCGCACGCCCCTGTGGGGACGTTTTGTGGTGACGGCCGTGCTCCTCGGCATCGGCTTCTCGATCCTGTCCTTCATGCCCACTCTTGTCGCGTACACCGCCGTCGGTTTCGTCGCCGGCATGGCGATCGCGCCGGTGCTGACGTCGCAGGACTCGGTGATCCAGCGCCTTGTCAAGCAGTCGCAGCTGATCGAGGGCATGGCGTGGCTGCGCGTGGGCCTCGGCATTGGTGTCGCGTTCGGCAGCTGGTACGCCGGTCGGCTCATCGACGCGGGCGGGCACCGTTCGGGTCTGTGGCTCGTCGCGGGTGCCGCAGCTGGTGTCGCTGTCATTGCGCTGGGAGGTGTCTGGTGGGTTCGCCGCGACACATTGCGGGCACGCCAGCGTGTGTCCAGCGAGATCACCGTGACCGACTTCAGGACCCACTAGGTTTGCCGCATGACCCGGATTGCACTCGCCACTGCAGTGGCCATGGATACCGCCGACGCTGACGAAGAACTCCTCATGGAGCACCTTCCCAACGCCGAGCTTGCGGCCTGGGATGACCCGAGCGTCGACTGGTCACGCTTTGACGTCGTCGTGCTGCGCTCCACGTGGAACTACACCGACCACCTCGATGCGTTCCTCGACTGGATTGACCTCGTCAGCGCCGTCACTCGGCTCGTCAACCCGGCCTCCGTGGTGCGGTGGAACACCGACAAGCGTTACCTGGGCCAGCTGGCGAACGCGGGCATTCCGGTGGTCCCCACGGTCTACGTGGAGCCGGGCGCCGCGGCTCCGGCCGACGCTCTCGCCGGTCATGTGGTGGTGAAGCCGACGGTTGGCGCCGGGTCAAAGGGCGCGGCATTGTTCAAGGACGACGCTGTGGCCGCGCAGTCACACCTCGCGCAGCTTCACAGCGAAGGCCGCGTCGCGATGGTCCAGCCGTATCTCGATGGCGTCGACACGGCCGGCGAGACGGCGCTGATCTATTTGGGCGGCACCTTCTCACATGCGGCCCGCAAGGCCGCGATTCTGTCGAAGGAGATGAGCTGGAGCACCGGGCTGTATGCGGACGAGAAGGTGGTGCCAACCACGGCGTCGGCCGCAGAGCGCAGCATCGCTGATCGCATCATCGCCTCTGTCACCGAGATGACGCCTGGCGGCGCCGACATCGCCTACGCCCGCGTCGACCTCTTGCCCACGCCAGACGGCCCCGTGCTGCTCGAGCTGGAGCTGACGGAGCCGTCGCTGTTCCTCGCGTGCGACCCCGGAGCGCCGGAGCGCGCAGCGGTGGTCTTCCGAGCGCTCACGGAGGCATAAAAGTCCGCTTCCGGCTGAAGCAGTTGCGGATGTGCTTGACGGGCCGATGAGGTCCCAGCACGCTTGAACGAACATGAACGGGACACTTTGAGGAAGGGATGAGTCGGTGCGACGCGAATTCACTCTTCCCGACGACCGCCCCGTGGTCATCCTGACGGAGCAAGTGGTTGCGCCTCTCCCGCGCGCCTGGACCGCTCGCTACGAGCCGCTCTACGTCGCGCAGTGGTACCGACCCAAGGGGTACGTCAATCCGATCGTTGAGATCGACCTCGTCGAGCAGGGCCGCTGGCGAGTCGTGCAACGCGATCCTGAGGGCAACGAGTTCGCTTTCTACGGTCAGTTCACCGAGATCGAGATGCATCGACGCACGGTGCAGACCTTTGTCTCCGAGCTGTTCGCCAACATTCAGACCGAGATCACCATCGAGTTCACGTCCACCGATGCGGGAGTGCAGATTGTGACGACTCATGATCTCGGCACCGAGCGCCATCGTGATGGCTTCATCCGCTTAGGCGGGGTGGAGCGCATGGCTGAGCAGTCGGAGCATTACGGGCGCCTGCTGCGCCAGTTGCGATCCCCCAAGCACTGACCCACGCCTGCGTGGCGTCGGCATGTGCCCAATCCAGGCGAAACGCCGGTGAAGTGTGACATAGATCACACGATCGCCCTCTAGCGCGGGTGCAATCGCTTTCATAGGATTGTTGTACCACCCAACAAATCGCCAATGAGGCCGCCCGAACCGGGAAAACGGTCTCACCCGTCGCCACCCACAACCTGGGCGCCGACGAAAGGAACCATTCCCCCACAATGTCCGAGAGCGACTCCGCCGCCACCATCTCCGACAACCCCCTCGTCCGCAAGTCGGACCGTGTGGACTCCCCCACCCACTACGCCTCGTGGCGTGACTACGCCTTCTCCGACGACGCGGAACCGGCTCCCACCTCCCTCTCCTAGGGCGTCGACCCCCGTGCCAGACTTGCGTCATGGCCATTGAGCGTCCCCTGCGCAGACTGTCCCTCGACGACCTCCGCGCACGCACCTCCGCCAAGTGGCGGCGCTACGACCCAGACGTCCTGCCGCTATGGGTCGCGGAGATGGATGTGGTGCTCGCCGATCCCATCCGCGAGGCCCTCGAGCACGCAGTCCGGATCGGCGACACGGGCTACCCCGTTGGCACCGCATATCCCGAATCCTTCGTTGACTTCGCGCGCGCTCGCTGGGATTGGGCCGGTCTCACGGTCGACAACGTGCGGCCTGTCTCCGCCGTGATCCAGGGCTACACCGAGGCGCTGCTCCTCGCGGCTGGCCCCGGCGGCACCGTGGTGGTGACCTCCCCGGTCTACCCGCCCTTCTACTCCTATGTGCGCGAGGCCGGCCTCACCGTCATCGAGGCGCCGCTGGGCGCCGACATGCGGCTCGATCTTGACCAGATCGACTCCGTCCTCGGGGGTGCGGTCACGGGGGGCGCACCCGGCGTCGCGCTGCTCCTGTGCAACCCACATAACCCCGGCGGCACGCTCCACACTCGCGACGAGCTCTCTGCTCTCGCCACTGTGGTGAGCGCTCATGGCGCCACCGTTGTCTCCGACGAGATCCACGCGCCGCTCATCTACGCGCCCGGCACCTTCACTCCCTACCTTTCCGTGGACCCCACGGCAATGGCCCTGCACGCGGCGTCGAAGGCATGGAACCTCGCAGCGATCCCGGCCGCCCTGCTCGTCTTTGGCGAAGAAGCGGCCGACGCTCGGCGTGCCTTTGCCGGGGGAGCCCACCACGGGCCCACGCACTTCGGTGCGCTCGCGCAGACTGCTGCGTATCGGGAGGGCGGGCCCTGGCTCGACGCTCTGCTCGTCGATCTCGCCGACAACCGTGACCTGCTGGCGCGCCTGCTCGCGGAGCACGTCCCCGGCGCGCGACTCACTCCTCTTGAGTCGACGTACCTCGCGTGGGTCGACTGCCGGGAGCTCGGGCTCGAGGCGGACCCGGCGTCGGTGTTCCTCGAACGCGGTCGGGTTGCCTTCAACCCTGGGCCCACTTTTGGCACGGGCGGTGCGGGACACGTGCGTGTCAACATCGCCACGCACCCCGCGATCCTCACGGAAGCCGTTCAGCGAATGGCCGCGGCACTCGCATAAGGGCTGCTGCCGCGTCGGTACTACGCCTCGTCGAGCGGGCGGTTCCACTCGATCGTGTAGCGCCACAGCACGCGGTTCTTGTACAGAGCACCGGGAAGAACCTCGTCCACTGCGCGCTTCACTTCGGTGAAGGTATGCGGTGGCGGCCACACCGTGGGGCAACCGTGCTCCCAGCGGCCCTTCACAATGACAAACGCCTTGTCGACGATGGAGCCCGCGAACTCACGCGGCAGGTCTCGCCACGTCGCGCGCGCAGCGCCCACCACGTAAAGCCTGCCGCCCGGCGCAACCCACGACTTGAGGCGCTCGAGTCCCTCACGAATGTCCATGTGGTGAAGGAGCGCGCCCGAGTACACGACATCTGCGGGCTCGAGCTCAGTCTCGAAGATGTCCCCCACCACATAGGTGATGTTGTCCGACCACTGCGCACGGGCACGCTCAATGCTCGGCTCGTCAGCGTCGATCCCCGTGACGGTGAGACCCGCTCGCGCGAGAGTGCGCGCTGCAAGTCCCTCACCAGTTCCCGCGTCGATCGCCGTCTTCGCGCCCTCCGGCAGCTCCGCAAGCAGCATCGACTGATACCGAATTGTGTGATTGAAGCGCTTGTTGTCGGGGATGTCCGCAGTCATGCCCCAAGTGTGCCTGCTGAACTCGCCCGTGCGCGACGCGCGCTTGGCCCGTACGCTGTCAATGTGAGCAATGACGCCACACCTTCGGCTGAGGTCGAGATCGACGCCGCACTCGTCGGCGCGCTCGTGCGTGCCCAACATCCCGACTTCGCTGACATGCCCATCGGCGATCGTTACGAAGGCTGGGACAACGTCACCTACCGGCTAGGAGACACCTGGGCAGTGCGCCTTCCCCGCCGGGCGCTTGGCGCGACTCTTCTCTCGCATGAGCTCAACTGGCTTCCCCGGCTCAGTGAGAACTGGACATTCGCCGCCTCCGTGCCGTGGTTGCGCGGCGAACCGGGAGAGGGCTTTCCCTGGGTGTGGGCGGTGGTGCCGTGGATCGACGGCCTGCCCGCGTATGACGCGCCTTTCCATGCTCTTGGTGCGCGGCACCTTGGCCGGGCGCTCGCAGAGATCCATCAGCCTGTCGAGCTCGAGACGCCGATCAATCCATTCCGCTCCATCTCGTTGTCCGAGCGCGCTGAACGGCTCGATATGCGGCTGGCCGTGCTGGAAGGTTCGCACCGCGGGATCATCGATGGGGACCATGCGCGCCGGGTCTACGCGCAAGGCGCGCGGCAGGCGTGCGAAGAGTTCACGTGGGCTCACCTTGACCTCCACGGCGCCAATGTCTTGACCCGTGACGGCGGCTTCGCCGGAATCATCGACTGGGGCGATGCCGCCGCCGGCGACCCGGCGACCGACCTCGGTCAGGTGCTCACCCTTGTGGGCCGTCGACGCTTCCGTGACGTGGTGCGGGGCTACGCCGACGCTGGCGGTGCCGTCGCCACACGCTCGAGTCTGTCTGAGCAGACCGCACGGCGGGTTGAGGCAGAGGCCGTGGGATACGCGGTCACTCTCGCGAACCTATCCGAGCCGAAGCACTGTGCCGCCGGCTGGCGTGCCCTCACCGATCTGGGCTTTGCGCAGCACGTGCCCGAGGAGGTGCTCGCCGACGCCGGGATCGCTGACGAGCAAGGTGCCGCCTAGCGGCTTTGCCTAGAAGCCGAACGCTCTGAGGAGCGGCTCCGCTTCAATCCAGTTCTCTTCGTCGCTGCGGTCGTCGCGCCACACCGCCATGTAGCGGTCACGCTGGTCATCGGTCAGTCCGTTCCACACCGACATGATGCGATCGTGCTCCGCGTGCCAGTAGCCCACGATGCGCAAGGCTGAGGTCGGGAGGCCTCGCTCGCCACGCGCGTACGTGCGGATGCGGCGCGACAGCGCCGATTCGCATGCAACCCAGAGGTAAGGCTGGGACTCGGTCGAATCAAGGAGTCGCTGCACGGCATCCATGAGGACGGAGGGGCCGATGCCGTTGCCGCCGATGCGCCATTCGAGGTCGACGTCCGCGAGGCTCGTGAGCGTGCGGGAGTCGGCCATCGTCGCAACCTCGATGACAACGCGGAAGCGTTCTTCGGGACGCGCCTCCTCGAGGATCCGCGCGATGGCGGGGATCGCTGTCGCGTCTCCGACGAGAAGTCGGGTCACGCTTGCATCGGGTGCGCGGTAATAACCCTTGGGCTCTGAGATCAATACCTCATCCCCCGGGAGGACGGATTCGCCCCATGCGGCACCCGGCCCGTGGCCGTGTGTCGCGATCTCCATCTCGATGCCATCCGGCCGCACCCGCGAGATCGTGTAGTGGCGCGCCGTGTGGCCGTGTGCGACGTCGGCTTCTTCGGCACCCAGTTCTACGTGAACAAACTCGTCGGGATCACCTGACGTGGTCCATTCGCCTGGCGCGGTGGCGAGTGCCACCCGGACGAATCCGGGTGACACTCGCTCAACGTCAGTGACGACGGCACGGATGGTCGATTCCATCGTTACGCAGCCGCCTCGGCGCCGGGGACCTCCGTGGCCGGGTCGCCGTCAAGGGCGGCCTCCAACTGCGGCACCACGGTGTCGAGCACGTAGGCCTGCGACAGCGGTGACGCGAAGGAGAACGCGCCTTCAAAGACGGAGTCGGTGGACCAGATGTGGCCGCCCGACTTCGTGATGTTGAGGTTGGGGTACGCGGGCATCGCTTCAACCTGTGCGCGCGAGTCAGGCGAGAGAGCCGTGAGCCACACGATCGTGTCGAAGTCGAGCAGATCGAGTCGCTCGGGGCTCACCGTGAGATAGAAGTCGGTGTTCGGGTCGCCTGCGGCGTCCGGACCCGTCACTTCGAGGCCAAGGCGGCCGAGGAACGCCGGGCGGGGGTCGTAGGAGAAGTAGGCGCCCGGCTGACCTTCGTAGACGAAGCCCACGGCAGCAGTCTTGCCTTCCCATTCCGGGTGCTCAGCGCGGATCGACGCGAAGCGCGCCTCGAGGTCAGCGATGAGCCTCTCGCCCTCGTCGACCTTGCCCAAGGCGGCCGCGATCATGCGGGTCTCCTCGTCAAACGGCATGCCGTAGTCCTCCCAGTCGCCGCTCTGCGCAACAACGGGCGCGATCTGCGACAGGAGGTCGTACTCCTCCTGGGTGATACCGGACCAGGTGGCGACGATGAGGTCGGGCTGCAGTGCGGCCACCTGCTCGATGTTGATCTCGCCAGCGGGGAGAACCTCGGGCTCAGCGCCCACTGCCGCGCGGGCCTCGTCGGCCCACGGCCACGTCGCGTAGTCGTAGCCGTTGTACCACTCGCGCACTGCGACCGGTGCGACACCAAGGGCGTAGAGCCAGTCCTGCTCGTGGAAGCCCACGCTCACCACCCGCTCGGGCTCGGACTCGATGGTGGTGGAGCCGAACTTGTGCTCGAGCGTCACGGGGAAGGCGCTGTCGGTGCTCGTGGCGGGTGCGCCCGACTCACTTGGTCCGGCTTGGCTGTTGCTGTCGCTGCTTGAACATGCCGTCAGCACCAGCAGTGCTGCGGCTGCAACCGCAACTCCAAGGCGTCGCAGGGTGGGGGTCATCGTGTCCTCTCAAGTGAGTCGGTGGAGGCATAGGCCGCCTCAAACGTGTCGACGCTGTCCCCAGCGTCGGTGGGGTGGACCGTCTTGGCACCCGGAGGGGCCGAGGACGGAACAATCAGGGGGGTGCCGGTGACGGGGTCGGGCACCACGGTGACGGGCAAGCCGAAAGCGGCGCCGACGCGCTGCGCGGTCAGTACATCCTTCGGCGAGCCGCTGGCGAGCACGAGTCCCGCGGACATCAGCACAAGGTGATCGGCATAGCGCGCGGCCTGAGCGAGGTCGTGGAGGACGGCGACGACAGTCCTCCCTTCGGCGGCGAGACGGTGGACCAGGTCGAGGACGTCGTACTGGTGGGCGATGTCCAAGAACGTCGTCGGTTCGTCGAGAAGGAGAAGCTCGGTCTGCTGGGCAAGGGCAAGTGCAATCCATGCGCGCTGACGCTGGCCGCCGGAAAGCGAGTCAACGGGTCGATCGGCAAGGCCAGCAAGGCCGGTGGCGTGAATCGCCTCG
>CAZRHL010000052.1:0-12647 GCA_964600005.1 uncultured Demequinaceae bacterium | reverse complement strand
TTCCGATGTCGCCAAGCGAGGCGCTTCTCGACTTCTACCCGACAGCTCACCGCGTCGACGGGACCATGAGTCTCTTGAGGGGCATTCTCGTTGCAGCACCCAAGACGACAGTCTCCCAGAAGCTGCTGGCAGTCGAAGGCGCCGGCCTGCGGCCGCGCTCGGTCGATCTCAACGCGTTCGCTCTGCTGAGGGCACAGACCACGCCGGAGTTTGACGGGCGCGTCGTCGCGTTCGTTGACATCGGTGCCCGCACGACCAACGTCGTCGTGGTCCAGGACGGACAGCCGCGCCTGGTTCGTACCCTTTCGAGCGGCGGCCACGACACGACAGACGCAATCGCCTCGGCTCTGCACCTTGATGCGCATCAGGCTGAAGAGGTGAAGATTCAGACAGGCATGTCGAACAGCGGTCCGCATCCTGTCCAGGGCGCGGAGGAGCCGATCTCGACAACGACGCGTGCTCTTGTCGAGACGATCCGAAACACCTTCGTCTACTACACGAGCAACAACCCGGGGGAGGGCATCGAGCTTGTCGTCATCTCGGGCGGTGGTGCGCATCTTCCCGGCCTTGGGCAGTACTTGGCCTCGGCCACGCGCCTGCCGGTTCGTTATGGCAACTCTTTCGCTCGCGTGAGCCCTAGCAAGAAGGTCAATCCCGAAAGCCTTCGAGGTCTCGAGGCGCGCGTACCAGTGGCGATTGGTTTGGCTCTTGGGGAGGCAGCGTCATGAGTCAGGTTCCCGCAGCTGTTGGCGCTCCGAAGTCGCCACAGGTCAATCTTCTTCCCCCTGATGTCGGCCAGCGGCGTGCGGCCGGGCGCGCTCGCCGTGCCATGGTCGCCATGGTGCTGCTGTTCACACTGCTTGTCGCAGGGGCTTGGTATTACGCCCTCACGCTGACATATGACGCAGAGGACAACCTCGCGGCCGAGGAAGCCCGTACTCCGGCAAAGCGTCAGGAACTCGACAGCTATTCGTACCTTCCTGAACTGCGCAAGCAGGTTGACATCGCGTTGCAGGCCCGGTACGCGATCGGCTCAGTGGATGTGGTCTGGGCTGACCAGCTCCAGGCGCTCTTCAGCGCATTTCCGTCCTCGATGACACTTGTGACGATGGATATCCAGCAGTCGACGCCTTCGGCTCCGCAGACGTCCGGCGGTGGCGTCTTTGACGTCCCTGACTACGGCTCCATCACGTTCAATGCGACAACAACGGATCGGATCGACACCGCGGCGCTCATCGAGCGCATCAACGCACTCCCCGGTTTTGAGCGCACGTGGGTGGATGCCGTCGAGTTGGCGCCAGACGAGGAAGGCAAGCCCGTTCGCTGGGCGATCAACGGCGTGATTCGCATTACTGAGAACGCCCTGAGCGGTAGGACCGAGACGACTCAGACGATCGTGCCTATCGAAGAAGAAGACAAGCCGTCCGCTTCGTCGGATTCGGAGGACTGAGATCATGGCGAACAGTTCAACCCGCGGTTGGGCGCTTGGCACGATCGTGCTGTGTGGCCTCATCGGCGCTGCTGGCTACATGCTGATGATCAAGCCGAAGCTTGATGAAGTGGCAGAGCTCGAAGAGTCCTACGAAGCCGCTCGCGAGTACAACGACCTTCTCGATACGCAGATTCTCTCAGCAAAGGCGACCGCCAAGGAGGTGCCTGAGTGGCGAGGCATCCTCGCCGCACTTGAGATCGACATGCCCCCGCTTGCAAACCAGCCGGAACTCCACCGGATGGTGGTAGGCGGGCTCGAACAACGGGGTCTTCCCGTCATGGCGATCACGTACGGCGCGCCAATGGCCCTGACAGCGCCCACCCCCGCAGAAGCGCCGGCCGCTCCCACGGATCCGGATGCGCCGGCCGCCGCAACGACGGACCCGACCCCGGCGCCAGACAGTGGCGGCGACGCCGCTGCCGGTGAAGATGCGGCTCAACAGGCCCAACAGACCGACGCCGCGTTCGCGCGGCTCGTCGGGATCCCGGTTTCCATCACGACTCAGGGTGCTCCTTCCTCGGTGATGGAGTGGTTCAAGTATCTCCAGTCCCAAGACGATCGTTTCCTCACGGTCGTCGGCTTCCAGATTGGAGCGGCAAAGGACGAGGAGCGCGAAGGCGTCCCACCGGTGCAACCGGGCGATTGGTCGATCACGATCAACGCGATGGCATTCAGCCTCATCGATCCTGACAAGTCCTACCCGGCCGAAGAACCGGGCGTGAACCCGCCGTACTCGTCTGGAAGCTTCACGGTTCCGATCGAAAGCAACACGAACCCGACCAACTGAGGCACACGCAGGTGCGTCCACAAGGGCGGGCCATGGAAGAATGTCGGCCATGCTCAGATGGCTTACGGCAGGCGAATCCCATGGTCCCGCCCTTGTTGGCACTCTCGAGGGTTTGCCCGCGGGTGTAGAGATCACGACGTCAGATGTGCAGGCGGCTCTCGCGCGCCGACGCCTTGGCTACGGCCGCGGTGCCCGGATGTCCTTCGAGCAGGACGACGTCACGTTCCTTGGCGGCGTGCGTCATGGCCTGAGCCAGGGCGGTCCCGTCGCCATCATGGTGGGCAACACCGAGTGGCCCAAGTGGGAGACGGTGATGGCGGCTGACCCCGTCGACCCTGCTCAGCTCACAGGTGCACGTGCCGCATCGCTGACGCGTCCACGTCCGGGCCATGCGGACCTCGCAGGCATGACGAAGTACGGCCATGAGGACGCGCGCCCAATCCTCGAGCGGGCCTCTGCTCGTGAGACGGCGGCGCGGGTCGCGCTTGGCAGCGTCGCTGAGGCGTTCCTTCGGCAGGTCGCGGGCGTGCGGCTTGTCTCTCACACACTCCAAGTGGGTCCGGTTCGAGTACCTGACGACGCACCTTTGCCCCCGGCAGACGCGACACCCGCGCTTGACGCGGACCCGATCCGTTGCTTCCACGCAGAGACGTCAGCGGCGATGATCGCTGAGATCGACGAATGCCAGAAGGCGGGCGACACCCTTGGTGGCGTCGTTGAGGTCGTCGCGTATGGACTGCCCGTCGGCGTCGGCAGCTACGTCCACTGGGATCGCCGCCTTGACGCACGCCTCGCCGCATCGCTGATGGGCATCCAAGCGATCAAGGGGGTGGAAGTCGGGGACGGCTTCGCCACGGCCTCTCGCCGTGGATCTGCAGCGCATGATGAGATTGAGCGCGTCGATGGCACAGTGACGCGCCGCACAAATCGTGCGGGTGGCATCGAAGGCGGCATGACAAACGGCGAGCCGCTTCGTGTACGTGCGGCGATGAAGCCGATCTCAACAGTGCCGCGGGCCCTCGACACGATCGACACCGCGTCGGGCGAGCCCGCGAAGGCGATTCACCAGCGCTCGGACGTGTGCGCTGTCGCGCCGGCAGCGGTGGTCGCCCAGGCGATGGTCGCACTCGTCCTCGCTGACGCCGTCATCGAGAAGTTCGGCGGCGACTCCGTCGAGGAGACACGCCGCAACATCGCGGCCTACGTCTCCGCGATTCCCGACACGCTGCGCTGATGTCCCCGCGTGCAGTCCTCATGGGACCCCCCGGGGCGGGGAAGACCTCAGTCGGGCGGGCGCTTGCGATGCTCGTGGGCGCCGCACTCCGCGACACGGACGCTGACGTGGAAGCGCGGGCCGGCAGCAGTGTCGCCGACATCTTTGTGGAACTTGGCGAGCCTCACTTCCGCGAGCTGGAACATGAGGCCGTCATCGAGGCTCTTGGTGCTCACGACGGCATCCTGAGCCTCGGCGGGGGAGCGCCGCTGCATCCACTGACTCGAGAAGCACTTTCGGAATACCGCGAACAGGGCGGCGCGATCGTGTTCCTTGATGTGAGCCTCACGGCGGTGGTCCCGCGCGTGGGACTCAACACCACCCGGCCATTGCTCCTGGGGAATCCGCGCCAGCAGTGGCTCGCTCTCATGAACACGCGGCGGCCTGTATACGAGTCGCTCGCCACCATCACGGTGTTGACTGATGATCGACAACCGGACGATATCGCCCGTCAGATAGCGAAGGAGTTGGCGTGAGGGTCATTGACGTGAAGACGGCCCGCCCCTACGCAGTCACCGTGGGCAGGGGACTGGACGACGCTGTCGTTGCGGCTGTGCCCGAGCACGTGAACAAGGCGCTCATCGTCTACTCCGCGCCGATGCGCGATCAAGCTGACGCTCTCAGGGAACGGCTCGACGCGCGGGGAGTCACCCCCGTCCTTGCGGAAGTGCCCGACGCTGAGCAAGGCAAGACGGCCGAGGTGATGGCATTCTGCTGGAAGGTCCTCGGTCAATCCGACTTCACCCGTTCGGACATCGTCATTGGCGTCGGCGGCGGCGCGGTCACCGATCTCGCAGGCTTCGTCGCGGCGACGTGGTTGCGCGGGATCGACGTGATTCAGGTGCCCACGACGCTGTTGGCGATGGTTGACGCTGCAGTCGGCGGCAAGACCGGCATCAATACCGCCGAAGGCAAGAACCTCGTTGGCGCCTTCCACGAGCCGCTCGCCGTGTGCTGCGACACCGAGAGGCTGCTCACGCTGCCACGACATGATCTGGTGGCAGGACTTGCCGAAGTGGTCAAGGGTGGCTTCATTGCCGATACCGAGATTCTCGACATCGTCGAGCGCAATCTCGACGTTCTTCGTGCAGGCACCTCACAAAAGGGGGTGCGCGATGGTTCAGATTCGGAGCTCGTTGCGATCGATGAAGGCGCGTTGCCAGTTCTCGAGGAGCTGATCGAGCGCAAGGTCCAGGTCAAGGCTGACGTTGTCGCCGCCGACCTCAAGGAGTCGTTCCTGCGGGAGATTCTCAACTACGGGCACACATTCGGCCACGCGATCGAGTACACCGAGCGGTATCAATGGCGTCACGGCGCTGCGATCTCGGTTGGCATGGTCTATGCGGCCGAACTTGCTCGACTCGTCGGCAAGCTCGATGACGAGTCTGTCAATCGTCACCGCACGATCCTGGGCGGCCTCGGATTGCCGGTGGCCTACCGACCGGGTCGCTGGGAGGCGCTCTACACCGCCATGCGCCGGGACAAGAAGTCGAGGGGTGACCTGCTCCGCTTCGTCATCCTTCACGGCGTCGGCAACCCGCAACGCCTTGAGGGACCGGATCCGACGCTGCTTGCCGCCGCTTACGACGCCATCAGCGATTAGTCCTTGTCGAGCGCGTCCGTGTAGACCCATACGGCAGCGGAGTTCCACATGGTGAATGGAACGCGCTGGTAGCCCGCCTCCTCCATGTACGGCCAGTCGGGTGCAGGGCCGATGACAAGCTGGCGACCGTAGTCGCCGCCGACCTCGATGATGTCGACGCTGCCCACGAGTTCGAGTTGAAGCTTGTTTCGCGCCGCGCAGCCGACGAGATCGGCTGCAAACGTGATGTCGGTGTTCTCGATACCGCCGACGTATCCGTAGAGGGGGCTGCGTGCGCGAACCTCCTCCTCGAAGGGGTCGATATTGCGAATGTCAGTGACAAGAGTGGCCGTCGACGCGACTGCAACAGCGGCCCACAGGGCAACGATCGGCCGCCTCCGCAGCGCCCACATGGCGACGCATGTGGCAATCGCCCCGAGGCTGGCAACAAGCAGGTAAGGGCGGTCGTCGCCAGCCAGGGGGTCGAGCACCGGCAGCAGCCCAGGCACGGCGAACGGAATCCACGTGCCGTCGGCGTTCAGGCGTGGGAGGACCGCGGTCACGAACACGAGCACTCCGATCACCGCGGTGACAGCAGCAAGGCTCGTCACGCGCCGACGCTGCCGCGAGCAGAAGCTCACCAGTCCGATCACGACGAGAGGCACCAGGAATGGGTCGAGGTAACGGCCGAAGAACGGAAGATCGATGCGCACGCCGTACTCCTCGGACGAGGCCAGGAGCACGACGGTGGCGCCGCCCATCGCGATCACACTGGCGCCGATGTACGCATGCCAGTCGGCGACGACGTCTTGTCTTCGTGTACGCCACGCACTCCGCAGGCGGCTGGCGACTGCAAAGCCGCCGAGAACGGTGAGCAACGTCCACGAGGCGACTTGAGTGAACAGCTGGCCGGACGCGACCTCCAGCAAGCGCACGAAAGATGTGCCCGCAAACAGATCGTCGGTGCGAGAGTCGTTGGGGAACAGTCGCGCCCCGATGACGCTCATCCCCACGTACCCGATCCCGCCCAGCACCAGGATTGGTGCGATCGCGCCGACTGCATGGGTCCACCGGCAAGCACGCCGCCACACCCGAACGCCGATCCAGGTGAGCGCAACAAGAGCGAGCGGGTAGGCGCGGGCATGAAATGCGGCGGCCGCGCCGATGAGCACACCAAAGGCCACGTGGGACGACGCTGTGCTGTGCTTCGAGAGGCGAAGCGCGTAGAGGCTTGCGGAGACGACCACCAAAGTGAGCGGATTCTCCGCAATCACGTAGTTGTCGAGCAGGGCACGCGCGGGCACGACAGTGACCAATGCTCCGATGAGCAGCGAGGGCCACCTTGCGGCGCCCAGGTGGCGCGCAAGGAGTGTTGCCGGCCACATGACGGCGGCACCGGTGAGCGCGCTCAGGATGACTGCGACCTGATAGACGGCGAGGTTGGAGATCGGCAGCCACCACAGCGGGGCAAGAACGGCGGAGTACCCAACTGCGTAGCTCGACCCGCACAGGCTCCATTCGCCGCCTTCTCCCGCGATGACATGTGCTCCGGCGAGGTAGCCGACCTCGTCGAAGAGGTACATCGGCCCCACTGAACGCGCAGCGACGATCACATGGATGGCGATCACCACGAGAGCAAAGGCAAGGGGCGCAAAACGTGTGAGTGCGGCGCGGAGGGCATCACTGCTCGAGACGGCGACTGTCTTGCGCATTCGCCCAGGCTAGCGGTCACGCCGCTACGCTTGGCCCATGAGCCAGGTCATGGTCGTCAATGGTCCCAATCTCGGTCGTCTGGGCAGCAGGGAGCCAGAGAAGTACGGTTCCACCACCCATGAAGAGCTCGCTGCCCTCGCGATGCAGTGGGGAGCAGGTCGCGGCCTCGAGGTCGTCGTGCGTCAATCCGACAACGAGGCTGACCTCGTCACGTGGATGCACGAGGCCGTCGACACGCGCACTCACGTGGTCCTCAACCCCGCCGCCTTCACGCACTACTCGTATGCATTGCGCGACGCCTGCGCACTGGTGACGAGAGAAGGTCTTGTGCTCGTCGAAGTCCACATCACGAACCCACACGCGCGAGAGGACTTCCGTGCCACGTCGGTGATCTCTGCGGTCGCGACCGGAACCATCGCCGGTTTCGGCATCGACTCTTACCGGCTCGCTCTCGAAGCCGTCGCCGCGCGCGTCGGCTAGACTCGACGTCGGCCATTTTCCCAGAACAAGCAAGGACTACTGTGGCGACCTCGAACGACATCAAGAACGGTTCCGTGCTCAACCTCGACGGCAACTTGTGGACCGTGGTGGAGTTTCAGCACGTCAAGCCCGGCAAGGGTGGCGCCTTCGTGCGCACCAAGCTGAAGAACGTGATCTCCGGCAAGGTCGTCGACAAGACGTTCAACGCCGGCGCGAAGGTCGACTTCGAGACCGTGGACCGCCGCACCATGCAGTACTTGTACTTTGACGGCAGCGATTACGTCTTCATGGACCCGAACACGTTCGACCAGGTGTCGGTGAGCCCGGCGATCATGGGAGACGCGACGGACTACCTCCTCGAGAACGAGAACGCCATCATCGGTTCGCACGATGGTTCGCCGATCTTCCTCGAACTGCCGGCATCCGTCGTTCTTGAGATCACCTACACCGAGCCCGGCCTTCAGGGAGACCGTTCCTCCGGTGGCACCAAGCCCGCGACGCTTCAGACGGGCAAGGAGATCCAGGTTCCGCTGTTCCTTGAGCAGGGCACGAAGGTCAAGGTGAACACCTCGTCGGGTGAGTACCTGGGCCGGGTCAACGACTAAGGTGTCCGCACGTTCAAAGGCACGCAAAAGGGCACTCGATGTGCTCTTCGAAGCAGACCAGCGCGAGATCGACATTCTTTCGGTCCTCGACGAGCGTCTGCGGGACTCTGGCCGTCAGACTCCGCTGTCGGACTACTCGATCACCATCGTGCGCGGCGTCGCCGAACACCGCGATCAGCTCGATGCCAAGATCGCATCGGCGTCCCCAGAGTGGCCGCTGCACCGGATGCCCGCTGTCGACCGCGCCGTCCTGCGTATTGGGCTATGGGAGATCATCCACGCTGAGAATGTTCCCGGCCCTGTCGCCATCGACGAAGCGAAGGCGCTTGCTGCGGATCTCTCGACGGATGACTCGGCGCGCTTTGTCGGCGGTGTCCTCGGCAGCTTCGTCACCGACACTGGCTCTGGCGAGCACGACACCACGGTGTAGGCAACGTCCCCGCGTCGCGACGCGTCGGCAGTGTGCTGCGCTACGCTGAGCACGGACACCCCTTTAAGTGCCGTCCTGTGAGGCGGAGAAGGAGGTCGCCAGTGACTGGCACCATTCTTGGCGCGCCTGATATGGCTCGCGCGCTCACCCGCATTGCGCACGAGATCCTTGAGCGCAATGGTGGCCCCGACGACATCGTCCTCCTTGGCATCCCCACGCGTGGACTCCCGCTCGCACGCCGGCTTGCGGAGCGGATTGCGGTCGCAGAGCCGAGCTTCGACGCAGAATGCCGTTGCGGCGCGCTCGACATCACGATGTACCGCGACGATCTGCACCGTCAGCCCACGCGCCCCATCGGCCCCACATCGCTGCCGAGCCACGGCATTGACGACGCGATCGTCGTGCTCGTCGACGACGTCTTTCACACCGGTCGCACCATTCGCGCCGCTCTCGACGCGATCAAGGACTTCGGCCGCCCCCGTGCAGTGCAGCTCGCTGTCTTGGTTGATCGCGGACATCGTGAGCTCCCGATTCGCGCGGACTTCGTGGGCAAGAACATCCCGACGTCGCGCAGCGAACGCGTCGCTGTACGGCTCGAGGAGATTGACGGTGACGACGCCGTCGTGATCACAGGCGGCGACCGATGAAGCACCTGCTCGGCACCGAGACGCTCTCGCGAGACGAGGCGATCCTCATTCTCGACACGGCCGAGCAGATGGCCGCCACTCAGGAACGCGAGATTCGCAAACTCCCGACTCTGCGCGGAAAGACAGTCGTCAACCTTTTCTTCGAAGACTCGACTCGCACCCGAATGAGCTTTGAAGCGGCGGCAAAGCGCCTCAGCGCAGACGTCATCAACTTCGCGGCAAAGGGCTCGAGCGTGTCGAAGGGCGAGAGCCTCAAGGACACGGCCCTCACCTTGCAGGCGATGGGCGCCGACGCCGTCGTCATCCGTCACTGGGCATCCGGGGCTGCGTATCAGCTGGCACGGGGTGAGTGGCTTCACGGCTGCGTGCTCAACGCAGGGGATGGCACGCACCAGCACCCGACCCAAGCGCTGCTCGATGCCTACACGGCGCGTCGCCACCTCGTCGACTCGCCCACAGGCAACGGCCTTGACGGCCTTCGCATCGCGATCGTCGGCGACATTCTCCACTCGCGGGTAGCCCGCTCAAACGTCTACTTGCTGACGACGCTCGGTGCAAAGGTGACACTCGTCGCGCCGCCGACGCTCGTGCCCGTTGGCATCGGGCCGTGGCCGGTGGACATCTTCCACAGTCTTGACGCGGCGATCGAGGCGCAAGAGATCGACGCGGTCATGATGCTGCGCGTTCAGCGTGAGCGCATGACGGGCGGGGGAGCGGCGTTCTTCCCCAGCCCCGAGGAGTACACCCGTCTGTTCGGTCTCGACGGCGCACGGTTGGCGCGCCTTCCTCAGCATGCGATCGTCATGCACCCGGGGCCGATGAACAGAGGACTTGAGATCTCAGCGGAGGCCGCGGACAGTGCGCGCTCCGTCATTGTCGAGCAGGTGGCGAATGGAGTGGCGGTGCGGATGGCTGCGCTCTACCTGCTGCTCGCGGGAGAGGAGCGGCCATGAGCACGGCTTTTGTGGTGAAGGGGGCCTCCCTTTACGGAGACGCCGTTGGCGATATCGCGGTAGTCGACGGGGTCATTGTCGACGCCGCACCGGCGGGCGCCACCGTGATCGACGCAGATGGCCTCATCGCCCTGCCTGGATTGGTGGACCTTCACACCCACTTGCGCGAGCCTGGTCGCGAAGATGCTGAGACGATCGAGACGGGCTCACGCGCGGCTGCCCGTGGCGGCTGGACAGCTGTCCACGCGATGGCGAACACGAACCCCGTGGCTGACACCGCCGGTGTGGTGGAGCAGGTATGGAGCCGAGGCCAAGAGGTCGGCCTCGTCGATGTCTTCCCCGTGGGAGCTGTCACCGTGGGCATCAAGGGCGAGCACCTCTCTGAGATGGGCGCGATGGCGCACTCACGGGCCCGGGTGCGCTTGTTCAGCGATGACGGCCACTGCGTGAGCGATCCCGTCATCATGCGGCGCGCCCTCGAGTACGTGAAAGCCTTCGATGGGGCCGTCATTCAGCACGCGCAGGATCCCCGCCTCACCGAGGGTGCCCAGATGCACGAAGGCGAAGTCTCGGCCGAACTTGGGCTTGCTGGCTGGCCGGCGGTGGCTGAGGAGTCGATCGTTGCCCGTGACGTCTTGCTCGCCGAGCATGTCGGCTCGCGTGTCCACGTGCAACACCTGTCCACGGCCGGCTCCGTTGAGATCGTCCGTTGGGCCAAGGCCCGCGGCATTGCAGTGACCGCGGAGGTGACACCGCATCACCTCCTCCTCACGCATGAGGAAGCGCGCACCTATGACCCGGTGTTCAAGGTGAACCCTCCGCTGCGCACCCAAGAGGATGTCGACGCGCTCCGTGCTGCTCTTGCCGACGGCACCATCGACATCGTCGCGACTGATCACGCCCCTCATGCGGATGAGGACAAGGACTGCGAATGGGCGTCCGCGTCTTTTGGCATGTTGGGACTCGAAACAGCGATCGGGATTGTTCAGCAGGTGATGGTCGACACCGGACTCCTTTCATGGCGCGACGTTGCACGCGTGATGTCGGAGACTCCCGCGCGCATCGGGCGGGTGGAGCACGCGCATGGCCGCCCGCTTGCGGTGGGTGAGCCTGCGAACCTCACGCTCATCGACCCTCAGGCCGTCTACACGGTTGACCGCCGTCACGTGGCGAGCAGATCGCACAACACGCCGTACGCTGGCAGGGAGCTGCCGGGACGCGCTGTTGCGACGTTCTTGCGTGGCGCCCCCACATTCCTTGACCCTCGCTTTGAAGGAGCCTTCGCTTGAGCACGGAAGCAGCCCTCCTCGTCCTCGAAAACGGCGACATCTTCCGTGGAGATGCGTACGGGGCACGCGGGACCACACTTGGCGAGATCGTCTTCAACACCGGCATGACGGGCTATCAGGAAACCCTCACCGACCCGTCGTACCACCGCCAGATTGTTGTGATGACTGCGCCGCACATCGGCAACACCGGCATGAACGACGAAGACGCGGAGTCACGCCGCATGTGGCTGTCCGGTTTCGTTGTCCGGGACCCAGCCCGGCGGCCGTCGAACTGGCGCTCGCAGCGCACGTTGGACGAGGACCTCGTCGAGCAGGGAATCGTCGGCATCTCCGGTATCGACACGCGGCAGCTCACCCGCATCATTCGCTCAACGGGCGCAATGCGCGCGGGGGTGTTCTCAGGAGAAGCGATCACTGACGAAGAGAGTCTTCTCGCGCAAGTGCGTGCATCAGCGTCGATGGTGGGGGCCCACCTCGCAGATGACGTGAGCATCGAAGGGGAGTACGTCATCGAACCGGTGGGGGAGGCGGTCGCCCATGTTGTTGCCGTTGACCTCGGCATCAAGGCGAACACCCCGGAGAGCATGGCGGCGCGCGGCATGAAAGTGACGGTCGTGCCGTCCATCTGGAGCGCGGAGCAGATCTTTGCCCTAAAGCCTGACGGCGTCTTCTTCTCGAATGGCCCTGGTGACCCCAGCGCAGCCGACCGCAGCGTCGGCGTCCTGCGCGATGTCCTCGATGCGAAGATCCCGTTCTTCGGCATCTGCTTCGGCAACCAGCTGCTCGGCCGTGCGTTGGGCTACGGCACCTACAAGCTCCGCTTTGGTCACCGCGGCATCAACCAGCCGGTCCTTGACCGAGCCACGGGCAAAGTCGACATCACGAGCCACAATCACGGATTCGCGGTCGACGCTCCACTCGACGACGTGAGCGAGTCGCCGCGGGGCTACGGCCGCGTGCGCGTGAGTCACGTGTGCCTCAACGACGATGTGGTCGAGGGCCTCGAATGCCTCGATATCCCTGCCTTCTCCGTCCAGTACCACCCCGAAGGCGCAGCGGGTCCGCATGACGCGGCCTACCTCTTCGATCGCTTTCTCGACCTCATCCAAGGTCGCCTCACCACGGGAGGAGCCCGCTAGTGCCCCGCCGCGACGACATCAATACCGTGATGGTGATCGGTTCAGGTCCCATCGTCATCGGCCAAGCATGCGAGTTCGACTACTCGGGCACGCAGGCATGCCGCGTGCTCAAGGCCGAGGGGCTGCGCGTCGTGCTCCTCAACTCGAACCCCGCGACGATCATGACCGACCCGGAGTTCGCGGACGCGACCTACGTTGAGCCGGTCACCACTGAGGTGATCGAGCGCATCATCGCGAAGGAGCGCCCCGACGCGCTG